>JABUFC010000072.1 GCA_013314715.1 Bacteroidales bacterium
AAAAATATTAGATGCAAAATGTAATGAAGCTCCTATAAACAATGAACTTAACAGTACAAATGAAATGATAAAAACAAAATGCTTTACTTTTAATTTCATAATGCAAAAATAAATTAAAAAATGGATTCGGCAAATATCAATATTAATATTAATCAAACGATTTTTCAGCAATTAAATACATTGCAGGCTGAATTCATAGAAATTAAAAACAGTGTACAAGTATTAGAAAAAAATACAGTAGGTTCATTTAATTCCATTAAAAATTCAATTGGTCGTTTAAGTCTTAATGCTGTAATCGAACAAATAAATCATGTTGCGGAATCTATCTCAGAATTAAACAAGCCGGCTATTGATTTTAATGCCCAAATAGCCGATTTAAGTGCAATAACAGGTATTGCGGGCAAAGATCTGGAAGAATTGAGTAAAGTATCAAAAGAAGTTGGAAGGAGTAGCGGTCTTGGTGCCTCGCAAGCTGCCGAAGCATTTAAATTGCTGGCCTCGCAAATAAGTGTCGATAAAATTGGAATAGATGGATTAAAGGAACTACAAAAACAAACCATTGTGCTTGCTCAGGCAACTGGTATGGATTTACCAACTGCAGCCAATGCAATGGCATCAGCTATAAATCAGTTTGGTTTAGAAGCTGCTGACGCAAGTCGTGTTATTAATGTTTTAGCTGCCGGTAGTAAATATGGTGCTGCCGAAGTACCCCAGCTTGCCGATGCATTTCAAAAAGCAGGTGCCGTTGCAGCAGCAGCTAAATTACCGTTAGAAGCGCTGGCAGGCGCTACTGAAGTATTATCGCAAAACGCAACGGTTGGTAGTGAGGCAGGTACAGCTATGCGTAATATTATACTTAAAATGCAAACCAGTTTGGGTTTTGACTTTAGTAAAATAACACTATCGCAAGCACTTGAAGAACTTAAACCTAAGCTAAATGATGTAACATTCTTATCAAAAGCATTCGTCGTGGAAAATATGGCTGCCGTGCAATATCTTATCCAAAACGCACAAGCAGTTGACGAAATGACTAAAAAAGTAACAGGCACCAATGTAGCATTAGAACAGGCAGAAATACGTAATAAAACATATGCTCATCAAATGGCTGTAGTTAAGGCTTGGGTTGATGATGTTAAGATAAGTATAGTGGAAATGACAGGACCCGTATTGCCGGCTATTGAAGTATTTGCCGGATTAGGAAAAACTCTATCGGGTTTACTTCCTTTGTTCAATTTGCTAATTAAAATGAAAATATTATTTAATAAACAAACCTACATTACCATTGGCAATTTAATTAAAGAGAGTGCATTATGGGTTAAAGATATTGCATTAAAAGGGTTGCAAGCAACCTGGACAGGTATTGTTACTGCAGCACAATGGGCTTTAAATGTGGCTATGAATGCCAATCCAATAGGTATAATTATAACAGCAGTAGGTGCACTTATTGGGTTATTCGTTATTCTTAAAGACAAATGGCGAGATTTGATAAATTGGTTTAAAGACACATGGGTAGGTAAATTTATTATGAAAGCCATAGAACCATTAATATATCTTGTTAAAGTATTATGGCCAAAATTCGAAGCAGGATTAAAAAAGATAGGCGATTTTTTTGAGACACTATGGCAAAAACTAAAAAAACTTGTAGAATATGTAACCGGAATGCCTATAACAGCGCTCGAGAAATATAAAGAAAACACTGAAAAATTAAAAACCTTACAAGAAATAAAATCTAAACAATTATTAATACTCAATAAAAGAGAAGATGTTAACAATCTTAATCATAAATCATCATCAATAACCAATCCTATAACCGGAAAAATAAGCGAAGTGAATGGAGGCAGTGCATCAGGAACGGTACGTAATAATAATATAAGAATTGAAAATCTTGTTCGCCAATTGATTGTTAACGTACAAAATGCAAATGATATACCTGCTAATATTAAGTCAATGGTAGAAGAAGCCCTCATTGCTGCCATTCGTGATACCGAAATAGCTATATCATGAGTAGAAATTATACCATACCAGAATTATTAAGTATTATCGGAATACGTGGATATATTCCTCAGGCAGCAGTTGCTATTAATAAAGCCATGCAGGCTAAATCTGAGTTAGATTATAGCCAATCTATTCGTAAAGCAACAGAACTTATCGTAGGCATCGAAGCACACGATTATGGCAAAAGCAGTTTTTTCGAAGGTATTCCTCTGTGGTTGCCACTTTTATTACAACACGACGACATAGGCGAATTACTGCTCGAAAATGCTATTGTTGATTTGACACGTACAAAAAATATTGTTACAACCGCAGTACAGGGATTAGATGGCACAATTAAAGAATATATTAGCAATGGCGATTGGCAAATATCCGTTCGAGGTATTTTAGCACAAAAACAATACGGATATCCAAAAGAACAGTATCAGCAATTGCTCAAATTCATGCAACTGAATAAGCCAATAAATGTTGCCAATCAATGGCTCAATGATGCAGAAATATATAGCATTGTAATAACGGATTTTAAACTGCCCTATAACCCACATATCAATTGCATTATATATGAATTTAACGCTTTATCGGACAAGCCGGTTGAACTAAAAATTAACGATGATGTTTAATCCGTTCATACATATAACCATAGGTAGGTATATATTTACATGGGTACATAAAGTATCGGTCGAATCGTCATGGCAAAATTTAACCGATACGGCAACTATTCTGCTTCCAAAAAACATTAAAATAAATTACAACCAATTACGTAACGAAATAAAAGTAGGTGATAGAGTTGAAATATCAGCCGGATACGATTTCCCGGCTAATGTTGTATTTAAAGGTTATGTAATAGGCATATTACCAAAAGTGCCCATTGAGATTAAATGCGAAGATGAAAGCTGGAAGCTTAAACAAAACACCATAACCGATACCATACGCAATGCTACCGTACAGAATGTCCTGAATAAATATTTCAAAGATTATAAAACTAAATGCTTAAACACAAAACTTGGTACTTATCAGATAAATAAAGCAAGTAAGGCTCAAATACTTAAATCACTGAGCGATCAATACGGGCTAAAATCATTCTTTCGAAACGATGTATTAGTTGTAGGTTTACCGTACGATAAAGAAACGGCACAAAAACATAAATTTGCATTTCAACGTAATATTAAAAGTCATAACCTCGAATATAAACGCAAAGATGATATTCGAATTAAAGTAACGGCAATAAGCAATATCCCTAATGGCAGTAAATTGGAATACGAATGCGGTGATGTCGACGGGGAACAACGCACATTGAATTATTATAATTTATCTATGAACGAACTCAAGGAAATTGCTCATCGTGAAATGGATAAACTTAAATACGATGGTTATCATGGCAATTTTACTGCATTTTTTGAGCCATTTGTGCATCACGGTGATATTGTTGAACTAATCGATTATGATGAAACAGATAAAGCAGGTAAATACTGGGTCGATGCTGTAAGTTACGAAATGGGAATAAATGGAATGAGTCAAACTATTAAACTGGGACCAAAAGCATGAACCTCGCAGAACTTATACGTCATATTGTAATGAGCAATATACCGGTACAGGTAGTTGCCGGCAAAGTTGCTGATATCGATGAGAGTAATGCCACCTGTACTATATCTATACAAGGAGATCCTACTCGATACGATGTTCAATTGCGTTCAATTATAAGTAATAATGAAGGATTTGTTATTATACCTGAATTAGAAAGTTATGTATTGGTAGGTATTATCAACAATAACCCCGTGCATTCGTTTATCGTAGCATATAGTGATATACAAAAAATATTAATCAAAAATACTGAGAGTATTACTCTCGAAATCTCCGACACTATAAAACTCAATGGTAACCAATATGGCGGACTTATTAAAATAAACGAACTTGTCCAGCGATTAAATGCTATTGAAAACGCTTTTAATGAACTTTTAAACGACTATAAAATGCATAATCATACACATCCGCAAGGATCTACAACAGGTATGCTTATTCCAAATACTCAGCTGCCCATACATAATACAACTGTAAATGAATTAGAAAACACAAAAGTATTGCATGGCTAACAAAGATATCATATTAGACAATAATAACGAGATATTGATACGTAACGGGGACTTCGTAATTGACGATGGATCGCAGCAACACATATCCCTATTATTATTAAGCAACCAGGGCGATTTTAAACAATATCCATTAACAGGCATAGGTATTTTTAAAAATTTAAATAGCCCTATGAATGCAACACTTAAAGCAAAATTATATCGTGAGATTAAAATTCAACTTGAAGATAATGGATTAAATGAAGTAAATATCGAAGGACCATTAAATCAAATGACTATTAAATGAAGATAACAGCACAAATAGAACAAAATATATTCGACATAGCATTACAATACTATGGTAATGCCGATGCTGTTTATGATATTCTATATGCTAACAAAATAACTTATAATACACCATTAATGCCCAATCTAAAATTAGAAGTAACACCTCAAAAAAATAAAACGACCGAATATTTTAATAATAAAACCATTGCCACCGGCGAAATATACTTATATACGCTTGGCAACGCAACTATTGACACCGATTATTCAACCTTTATAATTGATTAACTATGCAAAGAGATAGATTATATTTAAAAAACAGATTTATGACTGGAAGCAGACCAACACAGGCCGACTTCCACGACCTGATTGATAGTTTCTTCAACCACATGGATGATGCTTTTGAAAATTTCGGGTTGACATTATATAATTCAGAACGAATTTACAACACAAACGATACCTGCATATATAACGGTTGCATATACATATGTATCGAAAATAATATTTCAGGACCTTTTAATCTCGACAGGTGGGATTATATTACCGAAGTGCCTGCCATTTACTTATTAAATCAATGGCAAAATGATATTAATTACAATCAATACGATGTGGTAAGATATAAAGGCAAAGCTTATTACTCA
Source organism: Bacteroidales bacterium (assembly GCA_013314715.1). NCBI lineage: Bacteria > Pseudomonadati > Bacteroidota > Bacteroidia > Bacteroidales > Bacteroidales bacterium. Next base: position 4,985 of record JABUFC010000072.1, read on the forward strand.
AAGCTCAATAATAACATAGGTAACATACCAACTAAAACTACCTGGTGGCAAGAAGTTATTTGCAATAAACAAAATATGGTTAATTGGCAACCGGGTATTTACTTCAAAAATCAAAAAGTTATTTATAATAATAATGTATATCAGGTTAATTGCGATGCTTATATTTTATCAATTAATACTGCAACAGATATCAGTACCGGCATATTATTACCCATATTGCAAAAAAAATATATAAGCATATTAAATCTTGTTTGTGAAGTTAATGTTATTGACTTTTCTAATAACTACATCATTGAAATAGGAGATATAGAAAATTTTAAAAATGGAGAGAAAGTTGTTGTTAAAAGCTCAACCAACAAGTATAGTGAAGTTAGTATATATAATGAATATCAATCATTAAAATGGCGAATAAAAGAAGCCTTAACAGAATCTTCATATTCAAATTTATATTCATTTCCTAATTTACATAATATTATAGTTGTTAATAAAGAAAAAATGCAATTTACCATAGCAGGAACAGTATCGTTCGAATTTGGTTTTATACAGGTTAAAGAATCTTCCGATAATAACGGCTTCTATATTATTAATAATTTATTATATCAAAGCGGTACAACTATTATAACGGTTAATGAATCTATTAATTCCAATACAATTGATGGCATCATTCTCCAATATACCGGTTATAATATGATATATTCAACCAATAAATTAAATGGTTGTATTATAAAAGTTAGTGATGATAATGAAATTCGTTTTAGGTCTAATAAATATATTAATTATAAATCTAAAAATTACGAATTATTAGCATTAAATCATATAGAAAACTCATATGAACTTACAATAAATGCATCTTCATTATCTTCACAAGAGCCTTATGGAACTTGTTTATATGGATATACTACACAACTGCCGCATAATTTGAACGATTATTATTTCAATTATCAAATATACAACAATGAACGTGAAACAGTAACCTTAGAATCACTTCGATTAAAAGCATTGGATTTGAATAATGCCGAAATCGATGTAAAAGATCCGACTAAATATCCCAATGAAGAACATACTATCATATTAATTAGTTAGTTATGGCTCGAAGTACACAATACTTTTATGATTTATTAATTGCTGAAAAACAGCAATTTTCATCGCTTAATGGATTAACGCCAATTAGCGATACGAATCAACAGTTATTAAACGATTTATCTTCCAATAATAAAGTTGCTGTATGGCGATTATTCTTATGGATTTTTGCATACGGATTTCATGTTATTGATACATTATTCGATCATCATAAAAACGAGATCGAAACAATTATGAATAGCAAAGTTCCAGGGACCATCCAATGGCTACGAAATGAGATATTTAAGTTCCAATACGGATATAATTTAACCTGGATAGATAATAAATATCAATACACTCAAATAGATAATAATGCTCGAATAGTGAAATATTGCAGCATAAGTCAAGTAGGTAATCAGGTTCGCATTAAAGTGGCAAAGGAAGTGAATGATATGCCCGCACCATTGAATTTAAATGAATATAATGCACTTGTCAATTACGTTGAACAAATTAAATTTGCCGGGACTAATAGTGTGATTACATCTACACAACCCGATAAACTAAAACTACAGGTTACAATTAAGTATAACCCCCAAGTTTTGAATGGCAATGGCGAATTACTTAGTAATCCGTCTATCAAACCAGTAGAGAATGCCATAAATACCTACTTAAAATCATTAACTTTTGACGGCAAAGTGCTAAAAAATACACTTATTGATTTTATTCAAAAAGCCCAAGGCGTGGTAGATCTTATATTAATAGATTTATCGGCAACATACGGTAATTTGCCATATCAATCAATAATTGATGAATATCAAACCGACGCAGGTTATATTATCATAGAACCACAATATCCGTTAAATCAATCTATCAGTTACGTACCATATGTATAGCATAGATATAAATAGAATTGTAAAATTATTGTTGCCGCCTATATTACGTACAGGTAAAAATATTGATTTTATATTAGTACCTTTTCGAGTTATCCTTCAGTTAATTAACGAACTTAAGCAAATTCGTAATCATAATTTTTATTTTAGCCAATTTAATAGTCAAACTATATTACTACAACACTTATTAAATGATTTATTCGATAATCAACTGCGTCGCATTTATATTGTTAATACAGCCAACATATATTATCCATATTTTTACAACAAAATAGAAAATAAAGCACCTGTTTACCTCTTCAGAAAAACAGAAAATATAGCAACTTACTTAAATTTTCAAAGCGAATATCAATCGATCAATGATTTTATCGTTTACATTCCTTCGTCTTTAGTCATCAATATATCATTAATGAAATACTATATTGATTATTATAAAATAGCAGGTAAAAAATATCAAATTCAAACATACTAATTATGGACAGATTCTTATATTATAATGGCGGTATGCCAATTTATTTAGATGATATTAAATATCTCGATAATGTTTATCGTGAAACATTTAAACAATTATTACAAGCCTTCAATTTACCATCAAACATAAGTTGCATCATTAAAGGTTGTCAGGTAACGGAAACTCAAACTACCTACCAAATAAATGAAGGTATTATATCCTTAAATGGGGAACTATTATACGCACCGGCACAAAATGTTAATAAATACAATGTGCAAGGACAAACATATTATTGGATTATAGATAATGATTATTATTCTGATGGTTATAAGGTTCTTGCCAACGGACAAACAGTTGCTTCTTGGGAACAACGCTGGGCATTTGTTGCCTACGGAATTCCTCCATCATCATATTTACCTATGATAGGTGCTAAGTCATTATTAGATTATATCAATGATTATACATCACAGAAATTAATTGATAAAGTAGAACCACTTACACTCGTATCATCTCAAGCATTTTATCCCGGTTGGTCATCGCATAATGGGCTGCCTGTACGTTTTTACAAAGATTTAACAAGTAGAGTATATCTATCCGGTACAGCCAATAAAACAATAAATGCCGGAAGTAATATATTCATATTGCCTAATAATTACAGACCATTATATATTCACGACTATAATGTTGTCGGACTTGACGTATTAGGACAAGAAATAATTGCAAGAATAATAATTGCTACTAATGGTACAATTATATTAACCCATAATTTAACTAATAATGAACAAATACAAAGTATATCATTAGATGGTATATCATTTCGTTATTTAGGTTAAACATATAAATATCTAACATTTTTTTTATAAATTGGAATATTCATTGCATGGCAACATTATACTAAATCTAATTGCTATGAGTGAAAAATTAAATCTTAGAACTCCTGTTACTTATTATGGGGGTAAACAAAAAATGGTTAATAATATTTTACCGTTAATACCCGAGCACAAAGTGTATTGCGAACCATTTGCAGGAGGCGCTGCTATTTTCTTTGCCAAACAACCTTCAGATATAGAGATATTAAATGATACCAACAGGGAATTAATGAACTTTTACCAAGTGTTAAAAAACGATTTCACTTCATTAGAAAAAGAAATAAATATAAGCCTATACAGTCGTGATTTGCATCGTAAGGCATCAGTTATATATAATAATCCGGATATGTTCTCAGAAATTAAACGTGCATGGGCATTGTGGGTATTATCTACACAAGGCATGAATGGAATACTTGATGGTTCATGGGGTTATGAAAAATTAAATAATAAAACCATAAAAGCTTTCAATAATAAAAAATCACTTCTATCAACGGAATATGCTATAAGACTTCAAAATGTTCAATTAGAATGTGCAGATGCTATTTATGTTATTAAATCAAGAGATACTGAACATGCGTTCTTTTACATCGACCCACCTTACTATAATGCTAATATGGGACATTATGATGGATATACAATAGATGACTTTAAGTTATTGCTCGAAACTTTATCACAGATTAAAGGCAAGTTTCTACTTAGTTCTTATAGAAGTGATATTTTAAAAGAATTTCAAAATAGGTTTAATTGGCGTTCAAAAGAATTTAAAATGCGTGTTACTGCTTGTGCTAAAGATAAATATAAAGAAAAAATCGAAGTATTAACCGCAAACTATACTATTTAATATTAAATATTTTTGCACCTTTCGTTTGTCATTTATTGCACTTTTTGTTTGGCAGTTTATA
>JABUFC010000073.1 GCA_013314715.1 Bacteroidales bacterium
CCCTCACGTAAAATCTGGAGCTTTTCTTCCACCTGAAATTTTCTTTTACTGTTACTCATACTCTTACTAATTTACTGTACAAAACTAATTTGTTAATTTTTGTCCAGCGAATTAGGGGGCTAAGACAGTTCAGCTTCTATATAGAGGGCAAAAGGTAAATCTGTCAATTTTGTTTCCTCCCCGTTGTATTTAACAGTCATGTTTTTGTCTATCTGAACCGGCATGCAAGCCTGTGTTCCTAAAACACATATTACAATTCCGTCGTCACCTAATTTTTCACCACCGACTGTTCCAATAATTTTTTCTGTTTCCTGCGCATAGATGTTCGCAATTGATACACCAAAAATCAAGACTGTTGCTTTGATTACATTTAATATCTTGTTCATTTTACTTTTTTTATAAATTTTAAGTTATTGTATGCGAAATTTTAGTTTGATTTCGCTTTTCTGAAAGCTGGCAGGTTGCCTTGCCAGCCTTCAAAAAAGCATTCAAATCTGTTACAATCCTTTGCTATTCAGAAAGGAGTTGATTTTATATGAACCACTTGATTGATTATATGCGTGTAGTGCTGAATTTGAAGTAAACAACAATTCCATTTCAGAATAAAGTGGGTCGTCAGCAGGAATAACATCCTTAAGATTGCTAAATGTCAGGCTTTTAATTTCCCCACTTCCGGCTTTGCTGAAATAGTATTTTGTTGCCTTTTTTGTGCCCCTCTTAGGCGAGACGGTTTCTATAACTTCTTTCGTATAAATCCATAAACCGCTTTTATCTGCTAAAGTCAGGCGGTCATTATCCAGAAAACGGAAGAACTCCCCATTACAAAGTTGATAACCAAATATTTCGTTTTTCTTCAAATCAGTTTTCTCACCATTTTTAATTACTGTTACGTAATCTGTTTTAAAGAAATCGTTTGGTTTTATTTTGCCCTCTTTTGTAGCACAGTTAATTGAAACTTCCATTTTGCCATTTGTGTAATCTTCATAGGTTTTGTAAACCCCACATTTTTGTGCGCTTACAGTTAGCCCCATTACAGCAAAAAATGCTGCTATTATTATTTTAAAATTATTTGTTTTCATCCGTAAATAATTAATAAGTTAAACAATATCAGCATATTGAAAAACAGATAAGGAGTTAAAATTTCATCCGCGTACTCGAAGTACATGTGTTTGTGCTTATCTGTTGATGTCAGTTTCATAAGCGGGGATAAACCACCAGTAAAAAACGACCTTTAGGTTTTCTCTATGCTGCTTTTTCTACATTATATCCATGTTCCCTCAGCTCTCGTTTTAAATACTCTAAACGATTCTTCTTTTTTCGTTCTGCCAAATACTCATAACCGAGCTCTTTAAAGGCTTCCTTGTTCTTTATGATGTGGTAAGATGCACAAAGGATCTTATGTCCTATAGCTATAAGTGCTCGTTTCTTACCACGGCGTACCACCAAACTCTCGTATTTGGTCTTGTAAAAACTTTTCTTTGTGCGGGTGGCGCCCCATGCCAGCTCGGTTAGGGTTGCTTTTAGGTGTTTGTTCCCCTGTCGTATTCTTGAGCTTTTTTTTTACCGGCGCTCTCATTGTTGCCGGGACACATACCTGAGTGCGATGCCAAGTGATGCTCGCTGGGAAAAACACCCATATCAACCCCAATTTCTGCCACAATGCCTATTGCACCCTCTCTGCCTACTCCCGGAATGGTTTGCAGAAGCTCTACTTCCTTCTCAAAATCTTTGATGTGACGTTCTATTTCCGCATCAATCTCCGCAAGCTGCTCTTCGACAGATTGAATGTGCTTTTGCATGGCCTTGAGTAGGAACGTCAGATGGGGTGTAAGCCTTCCGTTAATTGCCTCTACAATTTGTTCGGGTGTAGCTTGAAGCTTTTTATGGTAGCACTCTGATACAAGCTTCTCTAAATCCTTACACCCTTCTATCAGCCCTTTGATTAGGTACGTAGCTGTAACCCCTGATGTATCCGAAACAACGGATGACAGCTTGATGTTTGCGTCTTCTAAAACCCTTATGATACGGTTTTTCTCTGATACAACGGTCCCAACCAGCTTCTTCTTGTAGCGGTGTAAGTCCCGTAATGCTTGAATATTCTCCGGTGGAATGAAGCTGCCTTTTAGCAAACCACTTATGAGTAACTTGCATATCCATTGGCTATCTGCCTTATCCGTCTTTCTGCCCGGTACGTTTTTTATGTGCCTTGCGTTTACCACAAGCAGGTTTAGTGGATACTCCCGAAGCACGTGCAGTACCGGCTTCCAGTAAATGCCTGTGCTTTCCATTGCCCCGTCTGTCACTTGTAACCTCTCGAGCCACTCGCCCAATTCTTTCAAAGAGCTTGTTGTGGTGCCAAAGGTGCGGGTTTCTGTTTGAATTCCCTTGCCCATTACGGTTGCTACAACCGTATCTCGATGTACATCGAGCCCACAACCTCGCTCGATGACTTGTTCAAATTCAACTGTTCGTTTGGCCATGTCCTTTTTTGTTCAAAGGTACACAGTTCGCGACTCAATTTTCATCCGTGTTTGTGCTTGTGCACTATAATGGGTGTTTCATACCATTGTTTTTAAAAGTTTTCCCAGAAGAACGATAAGTTGTAAAATAGCAGGTCACTATTCATTTCATAGCAACCTGCCTTTCACCCGGCGGTTATTCTTCGCCGTTTTCCAGTCCCGTTTTTACCCGGTAAGCTTTTTCAACATTGGAAACATAAATAATCCCGTCACCGGGGTTTAATGTTTTTCCATATTCTGAAATGATACTTACCACCGTATTAACTTTTGCTTTCTCAATAACCATCACAATTTTGGCCATTGGACTATCGGTAACAGAAAATTTCTGCGAAACAAATGCGTTTTCATCTTGCAGTTTTCCCGTACCTTCTGCCGAAGAAAGCGTAATGTTCTCAAAATCATTGTCGATTAAATGGTGAACAATTTCATTCACTTTATTTGGTCTTACAAATGCTTTTATTTCTTTCATAATTTTATTGTTTTAATCATCATCTCCGGTTTCTTCTTTCTTCATATCAGCCAATAAATAGTAGGCTGCATTCAAAACTACCTGTGTGTTATCAGGCAACGAATTTATCAAATGTATTTCCGTATATCCATCGTCTTTCAGTCCGGGAATAACTTCGACCATTCGGAAGGCCATACTATTTTCTTCCGCATTATCTTCATTGTCGGCATGGATTTCTTCATTTGCAGGTTCGTCCTTTTCTCGTTCTTCAACAGCCTGCTTGTCTAATATAAAAATGTATGATTTTGTCCCCTCCGTAACAATAGCATCATTGGGCAGAGCACGGGTATATTTTTCATCGGTATGCAAATGGCCAGAAATATACATTCCCGGGATAAGCCCCGAAACTTTTTCATTAATTTTTGCATGGATATGAACTGCCCTTGAATTGGCCTCAAACTCTTTTCCAATTGCAAAAACGGTTGCTGTTAACTCTTCTCCCGGACGGTTTGAAACCGTGAAATGCACTTTTTGGCCTTCTTTTACCAGATGCACATCTTTTTCATAAACCATAAAATCGGCATGGATTGCACTATTGTCGGTTATTTCAAAGAGTATGTCTTTTGCATCAACATAAGAGCCTACTTTTATATTAACTTCATTTACAAAACCGTTTATTGGTGAATTAATGTTTATGGTATTTGAAATATTGCCCTGCATAATTTTATCGGGCGAAAGATTCAGCAATTGCAGGCGTGATTTTAATCCTTCGTATTTTGCTTTTGCCGTATTGTATTCCGCTTTTGCCTGTTGGAAGTCTCGGCCTGCACCAACATTGTTTTCAAACAATTCTTTTTGGCGTTCAAATTCCTGTTCCAGAAATTCAAGCCTGTTGGCAACTTCGGCAAAACTTTCCTGTAAGGCAATGTAATCCGGATGTTCAAGTACTGCCAATAATTGACCCTTGCTTACCCGGTCGCCATGGAATACTTTTATCTCTTTTACATTCCCGCCAATAACGGCTGTAATATCGGCGCTGTTTGCAGGAGGTACTTCGAGTTGCCCGTTTATCTTTACTACCGTGGTTAGGTTGCGCATTTGAAAAGACCCCAATTTTAATTTCAGGGCTTCCCGTTGGTTTTTATTTAATATCACAATGCCTTCGGGGCTATGTTCTTCGTGTTCTTCGCCTTCTCCGGCTGTTTTGTTTTTTGTGTTGCACGATATTAATGTGGCGATTGCCATCAATGCTATAATTATTTTTGTCTTCATCATTACTCAATTTTGTTGATTATTTACCTGTTATGAATTTTAATTGGGCAGACAATTCGAAGTATTCTGCCTGTAGCATTAAAAAGTCTTGTTTTGTCCGTATGGCTGCTTCTGTGTTCTGAATAAACTGGACATAGTCGATACTGCCTAAACGGTACGCCAGGTTGGAAGCCTGAATTTGTTCGTCGGCCAGAGGCAATGCTTCTTTTTGATAATAGTTGATAACCTGTTGCAAAGTAAGGTAACGGCTGATTTGCTGGTTGTACACGGCTTTCAGTTCCAGTTCCTTTTGCTTGTACTGTTGGTTTGCAATTTGGAAGTCAATTTTTGAAGCTTTGGTTTTGCCCGATTGTGAAAAGAAAGCCAGCGGGACAGAAATACCTACTTCCCATCCATAAAATCCTGAATTGCCGTCAACCGATTGCCATTTATAACCCAAGTATAACTTTGGAAGGAAATTGGCCTTTTCAGCTTTCCACGCCGATTCTGCTACATCAATTCCGGTTGAATAGTAATCAAGTAAAGGGCTTGCACCCAAAGAATCAGTTCCTGAAACAAGTTCAAAAACATATTGTCCTAAATCCTGAGTATTCACATCAACAGCCCCCGGATATAGCAGGTATTGGTTAAGGATTTGCAAGCTTGCCAAATAGTTACTTTCGGCTTTCCTTAAATTCACCTGCAATTCTTTGTATTTGGCCGATGCCGAAAGATATTCGATTTTTGAAGTTGCCTGTGTATTGTAACGCAACTCCGCAGCTTTCTGAAAATCGGTGTACAAGGTGTCAAGGTCTTTAAATAGCTGCCATTGTTGTTTGGCATGTACAGCATTGTACCATGCGATACTAACATCACGGATTAACGAATATTCGGTAAGGTACTGCCCCGAAATAGCTTGTTGGGTACGTGCATTTGCTAACTTGCTTTTTGCCGGAATACCAAAAACATCGATATCCGACTGACCAATCCCAATTCTGTTTTGAATACCCGGTGCGTTGTTGCCTACTTCTTCTTTCCCGGTATAAATCGAAGTCGTTCCCAGTTCATATGCCGTAGCTTTTAATGCTTCCTGTTTGTCAACTTCCAATTTGGCTGCCTTAATTGCCGGATAGTTTTCTTTTGCCCTTTCAATGGCTTGTGGCAATGTTATCGTAGAAACCTGCGCATTGGCATTTCCTGAAATTCCCAAACCTGCAATCACAACAAGAACGGTAAACATCCCTAAAGCTGTTTTTGGCATTTTTATTTTTTTAACGCCACTTTCAACAAATTTATAGAGAATAGGTAGCACAATAAGCGTCAACAAGGTTGATGTCAACATTCCTCCAATCACCACAGTAGCCAAAGGGCGTTGAACTTCTGCTCCTGCCGACGTGGAAACCGCCATAGGCAGAAAGCCCAGAATATCGGTTGAAGCTGTTAATAAAATTGGACGGATACGCCGGATTGAACCTTTTTTAATAATGTCGTTTATATGGAGTTTGCCTTCTTCTTTCAATTCATTAAAACCGCTAATCAACACTAAACCGTTAAGTACCGCAACGCCAAACAGGACGATAAAACCTACGCCAGCCGAAATACTAAAAGGCATATCACGCAAATAGAGCGAAAATATACCCCCAACAGCGGCAAACGGCACAGCCACATAAATCATTAGCGTTTGTTTAAACGACTTTACAGCGAAGAAAACCAACATGAAAATTAATGCCAAAGCAAGCGGAACAACCAGCGACAAGCGTTTTGATGCCCGTTCGAGGTTTTCGAAAGCGCCGCCGTAGCGGATATAATAGCCCGTAGGTAAATCCAGCTTTTCATCTAAGGTGGTTTGAATTTCTTCCACAAGTGATTTTACATCCCTACCCGAAACATTAATCCCTACATAAGTTCGCCGGTTGGTATTGTCGCGGCTGATTTGCATTGGCCCCGGCTGATAACTTATTTCTGCCACTTCTTTTAAAGGGATTTGATTACCGTCGGGCAGGTTGACAAAAAGGTTTCGGATGTCGTCAATGCTCTGTCGATGTTCCTCGTCCAGACGCACAACCAGGTCGAACATCCGCTCGCCTTCGTATATGCTTCCGGCAACGCCACCACTGAAAGCCGATTCAACTATGGTATTTAGTTCTTTAATTTTCAGGTTATACCTTCCAAGTTTGTTACGGTCGTAATGAACGGTTATCTGCGGCAATCCGCGTGTGGCTTCAACTTTTACACTTGCCACGCCTTCAATTCCCGAAACCAGCCCGGCAATTTCTTCGGATTTGGCTGCCAGAATTTCTAAATCGTCGCCATAAAGTTTAACCGCAACATCTTCACGTATTCCGGTCAGCAATTCATTGAAACGCATTTCAATAGGCTGCGTAAATTCAAAATTTATACCCGGCAAAACACTTACTTTTTCCCTTACTTTTTCAATTAATTCGGCTTTCGATTCGGCTTGTGTCCACTGGTCTTTTGGTGTCAATATCACAAATATATCTGCAATGTCCAAAGGCATTGGGTCCATGGGTAAATCTGCCACACCAATCCTGCTTTGAATACTTTCTACTTCATCAGGAAAGTTTTCCAAGACAATTTGTTCCAGTCGGGTGGAAGTTTTTATTACTTCGGTTAATGAAGTTCCCGGCTTTAAAAATGCCTGAAAAGCAAAATCGCCTTCATCGAGTTTTGGGATAAATTCGGCTCCCATTCTGGTAAACAGAAAACCACCGGAAATTAACAGCACGAATGCGATGGTAATTACAATCCAACTCCTTTTAAGCGACCATCCGATTACAGGAGTATAAGTATTTTCGAGTTTTCCAATTATTTTATCGCCCCAGGTTTTTTTGTCTGTTTTTGGTGGTTGGAGGAATAAGGCTGCCATCATCGGAATGTACGTGAGGCACAAGATAACTACGCCCAAAACAGCAAAACCAAAGGTCATAGCCATCGGGATAAACATTTTGCCTTCGACACCTTGTAAGGCCAAAATGGGTATAAATACAATCAAAATAATCAGTTGTCCAAAAAATGCCGAGTTCATCATTTTGCTTGCCGAATTATAGGCAATTTCGTTTCGTTTCGCCTGGTCAAGTTTTGTTCCGATAAGGTTTTTACGATGGAGGTAAAATATCATGGCTTCAACAATAATTACTGCACCATCTACCAATATCCCGAAATCGAGTGCCCCCAAACTCATCAGGTTAGCCCACACCCCAAACAGGTTCATCATGATAAATGCAAATAGCAAGGCCAGCGGAATGGTTGATGCCACAATTAAACCGCCCCTTAAATTCCCGAGGAAGATAACCAGCACAAAAATAACAATCAGCGCACCCAACGACAGGTTTTCGGCAACGGTAGATGTGGTACTTTTAATGAGCTTACTGCGGTCAAGAAAAGGTTTAATTTCAACACCATCAGGCAGTGATTTTTGAATTAAAGCCATTCGCTCTTTTACATCCTTAATCACATCGTTTGAGTTTTCGCCTTTCAGCATCATCACGATTCCGCCAACGGCCTCTCCCTTTCCATCTTTGGTAAAAGCACCATAACGGACAAAACTTCCGAATTTCACTTCTGCCACATCGCGTATAAAAACAGGTTGCCCGTTTACATTGGCTACCGGCGTGTTGCGGATGTCATCGAGCGAGCGCATCAAACCTTCGCCACGGATAAAGTAGGCCTGAAAATTTTTCTCGATATATGCGCCGCCTGTGTTCTGATTGTTGTCGTCAAGTGCTTCAAAAATATCCGAAATGGCTAAACCCATACTTTTGAGTTTATCAGGATTAACAGCGACTTCGTATTGTTTACCCCTGCCCCCAAAAGAGTTTACCTCAACTACTCCCGGAACCATTGCCAACTGGCGTTTTACAATCCATTCCTGCATGGTGCGCAGTTCCATGTCGTTATACACAGTGTCGTAACCGGGCTGAACTTCAAGCGTGTACTGGTAAATTTCACCCAATCCGGTACTGATTGGCGCCATAAACGGCTCGGCAAATCCTTCCGGGATTTTTTCCTTAATTTCTGCCAGCGCTTCGCTTACCAATTGCCGGGGAAGGTAGGTTCCCATATTGTCCTCGAAAACTATTGTTACCACTGACAGCCCAAACCGGGAAACCGAACGAATTTCGATAACCCCCGGCAGGTTGGCCACCGATAGTTCCACCTGGTAGGTTACAAACTGCTCAATGTCTTCGGTGCCCAGGTTGGGCGCGGTGGTAATCACCTGCACCTGGTTGTTGGTAATGTCGGGCACGGCATCCAATGGCACTTTCGTCATGGAATATATTCCGCCAATAATCAGTCCGATTGTCATCAGCCCGATAAGTGCCTTATTCTTTATTGAAAAGGATATTATACTGTTTATCATTTGATTTCTATAAATTTTTAATGTGAATACGATTAATTATAATGAGCTAAAATCCATGTGCTTGTTCATGGAAACCCCATTATATCATGGCAATGAAATGATACATGAGCTTAATGCTCAGCTGTAGAGAAAGAAGAAATGAATTATATTTTGGGCGGTTGCCAGATAGATGCAACAGGGCTTGAAAACGAAGATTCTTTCAATTTAACATCTAAAGTACTTTCTACTAAATTGGTAAAGGAAATACTAAAAAAAGATGGGAAAGAAAGGGTCTGGCAACAATGACAAAAACAAAACGGGGAACATAAATCAACATTATTTGTGTGATTTTGGCTTTGTTCTGATAATTCCAGCGTAACAGAATGGTTTGACCCCCTATTCTTTGGACAGAATTCTAAAAAAGGTTTAGGACATTTTTATTGTCATTCTGGTTAAGCAAAGTTAGCCCACGCTCCGAATTTGTCAAGGGTAATACGAGCGATGATGCATT
>JABUFC010000074.1 GCA_013314715.1 Bacteroidales bacterium
TTCTGCAAACACCTCGGTCACAGTAAGTCAGGCAGGAACTTATTCATACGATTGGCACGAAGTGAACGGAACAGGTTGCGAAGATAGAGATACGGTTGTAATTACATTTATACAACAGCCCGTAGCAGAAGCTGGTCAAAATATTAGCTTATGTCAACTTTCAGCAACACTTGCTGCAGTAAGCACAGTTGGTTTAGGAACATGGACGCAAGTAAGTGGACCAGGTTCTATAAGTTTTGATAATAATCATAATCCCAATGCAATTGCAACTGCTACTCAACAAGGAACTTATGTCTTACAGTGGACAGAAAACAACCAAGGTTGCACTTCGTTAGATCAGGTAACTCTTGTATTAACTCAACAACCTGTGGCTAATGCTGGCGTTGATACTGCTCTGTGTTCGTTTAATCATACCTTTAATGCAATTCCAAGCGTTGGAGTTGGTACTTGGCTAATGATTTCCGGACCAGGAACAGCAACATTTTCTAATGTTCATTCTCCAACATCATCGGTAAATGTAAGTACGCATGGTACATATACCTTCTTATGGAACGAAGATAATAATAATGGATGTATTAGCAACGACACTGTACTGATAACATTTAATTATATTCCTATATCTACTTTTACTTTACCTTCTATCCTCTGTTTTAATGATACTATTGTTGTAACTTATACTGGTAATGCCACACCACAAGCTACATATACATGGAATTTTGGCAATGCTACTGTAATTTCTGGAACCGGTGCCGGACCTTATGCCATAACTTATAATCAACCAGGAAACTATACTGTTTCACTTCAAATTTCACAAAACAACTGCACTTCATCTACAACAACAATGCAAATAACCAATCCTGAACCTATTTCTTTAAGTCTTTCAAAAGTTGATATAACTTGCTTTGGATATAACGATGGACTAGTAACAAGCCAAGTAACAGGTGGAACCCCTCCTTATAATTATCATTGGAATAATGGTTCTATTTTTGCTAACCAAACTCAGGCTACAGCAGGTTGGTATTTCTTAACCGTAACCGACCAGAATAGTTGTAAGGCAACAGCAGATATTACTGTTCTAGAACCCGCCCAATTAACCATCGAAATGATAGATTCTATGGCTATTTGTAAAGACTCTACTATTACTATTTCAGCCTCTGCTACAGGTGGAACTTTCCCATATTCTTATCAATGGAATAATGGAGCCAATGCTAATTCTATTACAGTTACACCTACTACAACAACCATTTACTCTTTAATAGTTAAAGATAGCAGGCAATGTATGGCTCAAAAAAGCATTAAAGTATATGTTTATCCACCATTAAACTTCACAGCAACGGCTAATCCTGATAGCATTTGTTTAGGCGAAAAAGTAACGATTAATACAGTAACATCGGGAGGTATGGGAGCCCCTTATACATATTATGTTAATGGTTTATGGTCTTCATCACCTATATATCTATACCCAAATAATTCACAATCGTATCAAATACGAGTAAAAGATGGATGTAATTACACTGCAATGGTTGATGTGCCTATATTTGTATATCCTTCTCCTTCTATAAATCCAAGTTCTAATATTATTTCAGGATGTGTTCCACTTACGGTTCAGTTTAACGAAAGTAGCCCCGACGAAGGACAAACCTATTTATGGGATTTTGGCGATAATAGTTCAGCTTTTTCTAGAAACCCTAAACATACATTTAATAATGCTGGTACTTACACCATTTCGTTAACTGTGACAACTGTTAATGGTTGTCATGTTACCAATATTTTCCCTAATTGGATAACTGTATATCCATTGCCCAATGCCCAATTTATTGCAACTCCTCCTATTGCAAATGTGGTCAAACCCGAAATTGTCTTTTCAAACTACTCAACTTTAGCTGATAGTGTAATGTGGTTTTTTGGTGATGGCGATTCAACTAACATTTATAATCCTTATCACATTTATCCGGCCGATACTCCTCGTACATATCAGGTAACATTGGTCGTATTTACCAATAAGGGCTGCTCCGACACCGTTTATGGTACAGTTCAAGTAAGAGATGTTTATACTTTTTATGCACCAACTGCCTTTAGTCCAGATGGAGATGGTATCAACGAAGTGTTTTATGTTTCTGGACATGGTATCAAAGAAGAAACTTTTAAATTAACAATTTACGACCGATGGGGTGAAATTGTATTTGAAACCAACGATATACATGAAGGTTGGGATGGTCGTATTAAAGGTGGGAAACTTGCTCCTATTGGAACTTATACGTGGCTAGCCAAATTTAAAGACGTTCAAAAAATAGCTCACGATGAATATGGCAAGGTTACCATAATACGGTAATTGGTATTTAATTTATTTTGGGGTATTTAAAATTACTTATTTTACAGATATTTGAAATTTTTATCAAAAAATATTTCGTAAATTAACATACTTTATTTATCTTTCGCTCCAATTATTTAAACCCAAAGGAGATGAATTTAAAAAAGACGATCATTTTAGTATTTATAGCTGGTTTAGCTTTATTTCCGAAGTTAAGTTTAGCACAAAAAGAATCTGAAAATTTTAAATTAAAATTTGCTCAAGCATGGGTTATTTTTAATGACGAAGATTATAGAGGTGCATTAAGAATTTATCGTGAATTATATAAGGGTAACCCTAATCATGCTATGCTTAACTTTAGAATGGGTCAATGTTATACCGAGTTAAAAATGATGGATAGTGCACTTGTTCATTTAAAAAGTGCTGTTGAACTTGATAGTACCATTAAAAAAGAAGCCAATCTACTTTTAGGACAAGCATATCAATATAATGGAGATATCGATAAAGCGTTAGATTATTATTATAAATACAAAAGCAAGTTAAGTCCTAAACAAGCTGAACGCGATTATGTAAACATATTGATACAACAATGTTTAACTGCCAAAGATTTAATGTCTCGTCCTGTTCAAGTTAAAGTAGAAAATCTTGGACCTTCTATTAATTCAATATATACCGATGCTTCTCTATCTATTACCGCCGATGGCAAAACGCTTATTTATACCAGTCGTCGCCCTGATAATGTGGGAGGTAAATATGATTTTAATGCTGAATGCTATTTCGACGATATTTATATCTCTAAATGGGATGAACAAAAACAAGATTGGTTGCCTTCAAAAAATTTGGGTGCACCTATTAATACCGATTTTCACGATGCAAATATGAGTATTTCGCCCGATGGAAATACCATTTTTATATACAAAAATATTGAAGGAATTACTCAAAGTGGTGATATCTATATGTCAACTAAATCACCTACGGGAGAATGGAGTGAACCCAAACCTATACTGAATAAACTTATCAATTCAACCTATTTTGAAAGTTCTGCTTGCATTACTGCCGATGGAAATATCATGTTCTTTGTTAGCGAACGCGAAAAAGACGGTTATGGTCATGGCGATATTTACATGGTAAAAAAAGAAGGAAATTCGTGGGGTATTCCAACTAATCTTGGCCCGGTAATCAATACACCCTACGACGAAATTGGGGTTTATATTCACCCCGATGGCAAAACCTTGTTCTTTAGCTCAAATGGGCACAAAACCATGGGCGGACACGATATTTTCATGTCTTACTTCGAAAATGGGAAATGGTCAGAACCTATTAACTTAGGCTATCCAATTAATACACCAAGAGAAGAAATCCATTTTGTACTTTCGACCGATAAACGCACTGCTTATATCTCGAGCAATAGAGAAAAGAGCATTGGCGACTATGATATTTTTAAGGTGGATATGTCGGAATATTTCAAAACACAAAAAGAAATACCTGCTAATGTAGCTCAAGCTATATTAGGTTCTACTTTAACTATTATGAAAGGAAAAGTTAGCGATGCCAACGATAGTAAACCAATAAAAGCTGTTCTAACTTTTAAGGATGTAATAAATAATGAAACATTTGTAACAGAATCGAATGAGAATGGCGAATACTTTATAACTCTTCCTTCAGATAAACGTTACGAAGTTTCGACCAAAGCTGAAGGCTATAAACCATTTACCTTAAAATTTAAAGTTCCACGTAACGACGAATTAGATACTCCTTCGCTTATTAAGCACTTCTTATTAAATAAGGAATAAAACCAATATGACAAAGATTTTTTTAGCGACTATATTAATGGTAATATGGTCGTGCCAAGCTTTGCTGGCTGATACATCCTATAAAAAGGTATTAAAGTTCGAAATTAAACAAAATATTGAACCAGCTACATGGAGGCTTACTCAAAAAGTCTTTGAATATGCTAAAAATCATAGAGTTACTCATATTATACTTGAACTAAATACTTACGGAGGCATGGTCGATATTGCCGATTCTATACGTTCAAAAATTCTTTATTCGCCAACTCCCGTTTATACTTTTATAAATAACAATGCTGCATCGGCGGGTGCTTTAATTTCTATTGCTTGCAAAAAAATATATATGCAAAAAGGTGCAACTATAGGTGCAGCAACCGTTGTTGATCAGGAAGGAAAAGTGATGCCCGATAAATATCAATCTTACATGCGAAGTATTATGCGAGCTACTGCCGAATATCATGGTAAGAAAAAAATAAAAAACGATACAAACCAAGTAGAAATATGGATTCGTGATCCTCGTATTGCAGAAGCGATGGTTGATCCCAGCATTAAGATAGAGGGAATTGTCGACTCTGGAAAAGTTCTTTCATTTACTGCTAATGAAGCTATGCAATACGGATATTGCGATGGTATAGCTGAAAATATATACGAAGTATTAGATAAAGCTCAACTGAAAAATGCCGAATTTATTGAATATAAACCTTCATTTATAGAAAAAATAATATACTTTTTAATGAATCCACTTATTCAAGGATTGCTCATTATGCTGATAATAGGTGGCATTTATTTTGAATTGCAAACCCCTGGTGTAGGTTTTCCTTTAATTGCAGCTATTACCGGAGCTGTATTTTATTTTGCCCCTCTTTATTTAGAAGGACTTGCCGAACATTGGGAAATTCTTTTGTTTATCATAGGTATCGGACTTCTTATTGTAGAAATATTTGTAACTCCGGGATTCGGAGTGATAGGCACTATGGGTATTATTGCCGTTATAGTAGGCTTAACACTAAGCATGGTCGATAATATTGTTTTTACCATTGATGGAGCCCTTTTTCCTGCATTAGGAAAGGCTTTTTCAATAGTAATATTTTCGCTCCTATGTTCGTTCTTTCTTTCACTCTATTTTTCGCAAAAATTATTTACTAACCAAGGTCGTTTTAAGCATTTAGCATTAAATACCACTCAAAAAATGGATGAGGGTTATATTGGCATTGAAACAACCATCGCTCAAATTGTGGGTAAACAAGGTATAGCAGCCACGACCTTACGTCCATCAGGTAAAATCGACATTGATGGCATTTGGTACGATGCCGTTTCGGAAGATGGGCTCATTCATGTAAACGAACCGATTGAAGTTGTTAAGTTTCTAAATAACCAGGCCTATGTCAGAAGAATTAAAAAAGGATGATTTTATTGTACGTGATTTTAAAGCAGAAGATTTCCCCAAGGTATTAACAATATGGGAAGAAACGGGCTTAGGAGGTGCTCATCGTGGCGATAATTTAGAAATTATTATGGATACCCTTCAGCATGGAGGAGCCTTTTTTATACTTGAAAACACTAATAATCACGATATAGTTGGTACGGCATGGATTACCAACGATTTTCGTCGATTGTATTTGCACCATTTCGGAATGGCAAGGGCATATCAGGGCAAAGGTCTCTCGCATCTATTGGCTGACGCATGCATTCGCTTTGGAAAACAAAAAAAAATACAAATGAAGCTCGAAGTGCATAGAGAAAACCAAAAGGCTAAAAAGCTATACTTAAAGCATGGTTTTAAAGATTTAGGCGATTATGAAGTTATGATAATTAGAAATTACGATGAATAAGATTTTTTTTACTTTAGTACTTGCTGTATTGTTTTTCGATACGGCTATTTTATGGGCTCAAGCCGATATCAAACGCTTAAAGAAAGATGTTTATACCTTGGCAGCCGATTCGTTTTTGGGACGAAAGCCTGCTACTAAAGGCGATAGCTTAAGCGAGGCGTATATCTTAAATCAAATTCAAGCAATAAAAGCCAAAACCCTTGTCGATAAAGGAAGGCATAAAGTAACGTTTATCAATTCAATGGAAATATTACCCTCAAATGCCCTAAAAATATGCAACAACGATATGCAATTAAAACGCGATTTTGTGCCGGCATTGTTTTCAAAATCGACTACCGTTGAAGCGAAACCGTTTTTTGTAGGTTATGGCTTGTATTCCAAAAAAGGAGATAGCCTCATTTACAATCACTATGAAAATCAAAAAGTTGAAGGGGCATGGGTGGTCTTTTTACAAGGTGTACCTGAGGGTATAAAAATCTCTAAACGCGAACAAAGCGACAGAACAAAGGTTTTAAACGCAAAGGATTTGGGAGCATTAGGGGTGTTAATTGTGATGAAAAATCAACAATTACCCGAACAAACATTCGATAAGGTGTCGTCAGACGCTGGATTGCCTGTTATTTATATTACTCGAGAAACTTTTAATTTAATGTTCCCTCATGCAGATAGCCTAATACAGCTAGCCAATAAAAAAGTTTTTCAACCCATCGTTTCAAATGTCAATGTTAAAGCAACAACGGCTTTAAAGCCTGTATATGCTACATCGTACAACCTTGTAGCTATGACCGAAGGCTCGGATGCTACGTTGAAAAACGAATACATTGTGGTTGGTGCTCACTATGACCATTTAGGGATGGGAGGCAGCGGTAGCGGTTCACGCAAGCCCGATACAGTGGCAGTGCACAATGGTGCCGATGATAACGCTTCGGGCGTTGCTGGCGTTTTAGAATTGATACGATTAGTCGAAAATGCCAAACAAAAGCCCCAAAGAAGCATTGTTTGGGTTTTCTTTACAGCCGAAGAAATGGGCTTACTCGGATCTAAAGAATTTGTTAAAAATTCACCCGTAGAACTGAGTAAAATAAAAGCAATGATTAACCTCGATATGATTGGACGCATGAACGATAGCATGCCTCGCTTGTCGATAAGTGGCACAGGTACTGCCGATGTGTTTGCACATATACTCGACAGTCTTAGTCAACATTTACCTTTTTCGCTGAAACAAAACCCCGATGGCAATGGTCCTTCGGATCATGCTTCTTTTTATGGCAAAAACATTCCGGTTTTGTTTCTCAACAGCGGCATTCATACCGATTACCATACTCCTATGGACGATAGAGAAAAAATTAATTACCCACGCATGGTTCAAATAGTTGATTTTACCGAAAAATTGCTCTATGCCATAGCTAATTACCCAACTACAATGACTTTTAAAGAAACACAAAGCAATCAGGAACAGAATTCGTATCGCGACACCAAAATAACGTTAGGCATTATTCCTGATGTAGCCGGAACTACCGAAGGTTTGTTGGTAGAGGGAGTAAAAGCAGGTGGCTATGCCGAAAAAGCTGGCTTGCAAAAAGGTGATGTGATTGTTAGCATGGACGGAAAAGAAATAAAAAATATATACGATTATATGGCTCGCCTTAATCAGTTGGAAGTAGGGCATGTATTACAAATCGAAATCGTCCGAAACGGCAAAAAAGAACTGAAACAGATTCAGTTGTAAGCAAGATGCATATTTAAATTTCTGTAATTTTTAACCTATTCTATTTTACA
>JABUFC010000075.1 GCA_013314715.1 Bacteroidales bacterium
CGCACATTCTCAACTATTTGAACGGCTTTTTTGGGCGAATTCGGTGATGTTTTAATTCGTACAAACATGCTGCAAATATAAAACATATTTTTTAGAAAAACAAATACAAATTTATATTAGGCACTACAAACGCGATTTTTTAATTAAAAAAATGTTTCTTATTGATATTTAAATATTTAACTTTTTTAAAAAATTAAAAATTGATTAAAATTGGCGAAGTCAGGAAAAAGGGTGCTACCTGTGATGTAAATTCCTTGACAGACATTTTTGAATTTTTCATAAGATCGCTTTCGTCAAGCATAATATTTCCATTTTTATCGCTAACTCTCAAACTAATACCACAATTAATGCTATCGTTTTTGGCAACAAAGCCATCCAGTCCTTCAAATAAAATATATATTTTTTTATTAGTATCAATAATATTATCGGTAATGGTTAAATTATCGGTATTATCAAAAAGATATATTTCTTTATAACTTACATTCTTTGTTTTTACTTTAATATTGGGATTAGGAGTTATATTAAAATGAAATTCTACTTTAAAAGTTCCAGTTCCTTTTTTATCCCAAATCATTAAATATGCAGTATATTTTTGATTCGAATGCATGGGGTTAGCAAAAGTAATATTGGCAGTAAGCTTAAGTGGCGAATAGTCAAAACCTTCTTCGATTTCGGCGTACAAGTCGTCCGAATATAAAACAGTATCATTACTAGCAGATAAAATTAAAAGCTTAAGACCGGGAAAGACTCGATTGTTTTCTTTGACTAAGCCTTCTACCTGATTGAAATTAAAGAAAATTTCCTGCCCATATATAAAGGTCGAAGTTTTGAATTCTCTTTGTTTTTTATCAGTAATCGTTATATTTTCGCAACTGATACCATCGCCTTGCGATTTAATATTTAAGTTAGCATCAAAACTTACAGATTTGTTAAAATTACAAGAACTTGTAATTATTAAAATAGATAAAAAATAAAATAATTTCTTCATATGTATAAAATTTTTGAGCAATTTAATTATTATTCTTTAGCTGACAAAATTTTATTTGCTTCCGACAATTTTTCGGGGGTACCTATATCCATCCAAAATGATTCATTATCAATAAAAGCTTTAATTTTGTAAAAAGTGCATAGTTTAATGTAAGCTTCGGTTATTGAAAATACTTCGCCCCATGATTCTAGTAGTTGTAACATTTCGTTATTTATGACTTGAATACCACTAAAAGCCAATGGAACAAGTCGTTGTATTTTAGTGTTCGTAAGTTTTATTTCGTTATTAGCCATATTTTTCCAACCACATAATTCATGATATTCATTAAATAAAAAATATCGATTGGTTTTACGGCTTCGAACAACTAAGGTGGCTAAGTTTTGATTTTTTTCATGATATGTTAAAAGCTCTGATAAATTTAAATTACTCAAAATATCGACGTTGTATGCAATAAAATAAGGCTCATGTTTTAAAAGATTGCAAGCCTTTTTTAAACCACCGCCTGTTTCTAAAAGTTTTTCTCTTTCGTCAGAGATTTGAATATTTACATTATATTTTTTAGCGAGTATTATGGTTTGATGAATAACTTTTTCGGCATGATGATGAACATTTACCACAATATTTTGTATTTGGTGTTGTGCTAAATGAGCAATAACATGTTCGAGCAAAGTTTTCTGGTTAACTTCTACTAATGCTTTTGGGATGGTATTGGTTAAAGGTTTTAAGCGAGTGCCTAGTCCAGCTGCAAAAATCATTGCTGTTGCCATATTACTTCAATTCCCAATTTTGTTGATTTGTATGAATTACTTTAATATTTATATCGAATTTCTCTCTTATTTTTTTTGCCAGCTTTTCGGCACAATAAACAGAACGATGTTGTCCACCCGTACATCCAAAATTTACCATAAGATGTTCAAAATTACGTTCGATATACTTTTTAATACTTTCTTCGACTAACTGTTGACAGGCCGAGATGAATTTTTTTACTTCGTCGAATTGTTCCATATATTCCTTGACAGGTGAGTCTTTTCCTGTAAAATGTTTTAGATGCTCTATTTTACCAGGATTAGGCAAAGCGCGACAATCAAAAGCAAAGCCACCACCATTACCCGATGAATCGATGGGATATCCGTTTTTATATGCAAAACTTGTAATGGTTACAGTTAGTTTATCCGAAGAAGGTTTTTGTAAGCTTATAAGGTTGGGGTTTTCAAACTGTTGTTCAATAAGTGAGGCAATGTAAGGGAATTCTGATTTTATATGAGAAACTTTAAAAAGATATTTGAGATTTTTAAAAGCAGGGGCAAAGCTTTTAATAAAATGCTCTTTTTGCTCAAAAAGACCTCTATAGCCGTATGCTCCAAGTGCTTGAAGAATTCGTATAAAAACAAAAATATAGTACTGTTGCAGTGCTTGTTCTTTATTTATCGGAATACGATTGCTTATCTGCGATATATAATATTGAATAAGTTTATTGCGAAACGAAAAAGGCAGTTCAGCTTTTGCGTCAAAAAGCAGCGAAGCAATATCGTAAAAAATGGGTCCTCGGCGACCTCCCTGAAAATCGATGTAGTAAAGTTTATTGTCTTTTATCATAATATTTCGTGATTGAAAATCGCGAAACATAAAATAACAATTCTGAGCAGTGGACGCATCTTGAATAAGTTTTTGAAATTCTTCTTCTAGTTTTTTTTCGTTAAAAGGAGCATGAACCAATTTTAGGAACATGTATTTGAAATAATTAAGATCCCACTGTATGGCTTGCGAATCAAATGCTTCAACTGGATAACAATGACTAAAATCAAGCCCTTTTTCTGCAGAAAGTTGAAATTGTATTAAATCGTCAATAACTTGTTTGTAGCGTTGACTTATTTCAGGGCTTATGGTATTGTTTTTTTTTCGGTCTTCGGTTAAAAGCTGATACAGTGTAGTATCGCCCAAATCTTCTTGTAAATAAAGTTTTTTATTATCAAAGATATGAACTATTTGAGGTACTGGGAGCGATAAATTATAAAAAAACTTTTGTAAGTAAAAGAATGCTTCATTTTCTAAGATATCTTCGTTGTAAGTAGCAATCAAAGTACCTTTATTTAATATAACTCTAAAGTAAAATCGATTGGAGCCACTTAGCGGAAGGGCAATTAAGTGGTTAAAAGTTGAACCCAAATAGCGTTTAATTTGATCTTCTACAAGCAAACGGATGTCGTTATTTAATAAACTACTCATTAATGGAACGATGTATTTTCTTTAACGTGTATAATAGTTGATAAACATCTTTAAGAGGTAGCATATTGGCACCGTCAGACAATGCTTTGGAAGGGTCGGGATGTGTCTCTATAAAAATACCGTTCACGCCTGCTGCAATTCCTGCTTTGGCAATGGTGGGGATGAATTGTGGAACGCCTCCCGTTACGCCAGAATTTTGGTTGGGTTGCTGGAGCGAGTGTGTGCAATCGAGTATTACCGGATATCCAAGCTTTTG
Organism: Bacteroidales bacterium; assembly: GCA_013314715.1. Taxonomy (NCBI): domain Bacteria; kingdom Pseudomonadati; phylum Bacteroidota; class Bacteroidia; order Bacteroidales; species Bacteroidales bacterium. The sequence continues at coordinate 3,471 of JABUFC010000075.1, forward strand.
CATGGTAGGTATAGAGCGATAATCAACAACTAGGTCGCCGTAACCAAAAGTAGTACCACGTTCTGTAAGGAAAATATTGTTGTTTCCGACTGATTTTACTTTCTCAGCAGCGAACTTCATAGCTTCGGGTGCAAGAAATTGCCCTTTTTTTATGTTAACGGGCAACATGGTTTTAGCGGCGGCCAGCAACAAATCGGTCTGACGGCAAAGAAATGCAGGAATCTGGAGTATATCTACATATTGAGCTGCCAGTGCTGCTTCTTCGGGTAAGTGGATATCGGTGATTACAGGCAATTGCAATTGTTGTTTCACTTTTTGTAGAATACGCAATGCTTCATGGTCGCCAATACCTGCAAAAGAGTTGATGCCGCTGCGATTGGCTTTGCGGTACGAGGCTTTGAAGACAAAAGGAATTTCGAGTTCGTGAGAGATTTTCTTAAGCGATTCGGCTACTTGAAAAGTAACTTCTTCATTTTCAACAACACAAGGTCCTGCTATCAAAAAAAAGGAACGATTGGTTGATAAATCACGATAAATTGACATATTTTTTTTTCAAAGGTAAAATAAAAATCAATACATCTATACCAAAGCGGATAAGTAGATTTAAACATTTGTTTGTTAATCAATGAAAAATTCATTATTCTGTGTTCATTCAATTGCCCTAATTATAACTTGGTAAATCGATTTTCTAATTCGACGTTTTTTTACATTCTATTTTAGGCAATTGTGTAAATGGTAAATAACAACATGTAGTTTGTCGTTGTTATTGTACAGTTGGATTTGGTTTTTTGAAAAAATAGTTGTATATTTCATTCATAAAATCTTTAAAAAAAAGTTAATACTATGAAAAAATTATTTTTTACGTCATTCATTTGTTTAATGACATTTTTTGCCACTGCGCAAATTAAACTGCTCGATTTGAGCGTAATACCAATTATTAAAACCGATAGTGTTTCGGGGCAATCATCTAATACGACTCTTGATGTCCGATTTAAGATTAAAAATTCAAATACTGCTTCAAAGGTTTTTGTTCTTTTTGGAACAACTCAAAATCTTGGCGATATATATTCAATAGAAGCAAATATAATTGAAAATGCAGGTAATTATTATATATTATATAATGGTATGCAGACACCTATTAATAATTATAATGCAGAAATAAAAATTGAATTAACGCCGGCACAAAATGCTGCCTATAATTATATCACACTTTTTGTAAAAGATGTGAACGGAACTGATTCCAATAAATTATATTTTGTCAAATAATTTAAACATTTAGTATATGAAAACAATAGTTTTATTATTAGCTATTATCATAAGCATACCATTGGCTTATTCGCAAACATTTTTAACTGTAACAAAAACAACAGATCCCGACCCGTTTGAACATCCATTCAATGTGGTAGATAGCCTTTGCGATACCGAAATGTACGGGACCTTGCAATGGGCTATACGAAAAGCAAATACAATACACGAAAATTACATCGTTATTAATTTTAATATACCCGGTACCGGCACACACGATATTATGCTTAATTATGAATTACCTATGATTATTAATGATTTTTCTACAATAATTATAGACGGTACAAGTCAGCAGGGATATTCGTTTGGCTCTCCTGTTATTAATATAAATGGTCAAAATATACTTGGTAGTTGTTTTCAGGCATATAAAACTAATATTTCTATAAAAGGGCTTTCTATTGAAAATTTTCTTTATCATGGTATAGTAATAAGCACTCCTTTGAGTTCAAACGAAATAAGTGAGAATGTGATTAATCATATTGAAAATGGAGTAAACAATACCGCTACTGTTGGCATCAGGGTTCTTTTAGCAGGAATACAATGGACAAACATTTATGGAAACTTCATAGGCACCGGAAGCAACTCAACCAATATTGAGAACTATGGAATTATGATAGAAAATAGTCATTATGTTAATATTGGGGGCACTTTACAAAATCAGCCCAATACCATTACAAATTGTGGAACAAGGGGTATCTTCTTGTCAAGTTCAAATTATATCCGCATGTCTGGTAATCGGATATATAATAATCCAATAGCCATATGGACGTTAGGGAGTAATAACGATAAACTTCCCCCTGTTATAACCTCGTATCAGAACGATACTCTTTCCGGTACTTCTGCACCCGGTGATATTATTGAGGTATTTGAAGGGACCGGAGCTGAGCAGGCAAATGAATATCTTGGTAGTACTACTACGGATGGTTATGGTAATTGGCAATTGCCTATTCAAACTACATATCAATATGTAGTGGCTACGGCAACAGATGAGAATAATAATACTTCGGGATTTTCTTTATTAAAAGAAGTAAAAACTTGTATGTATTCAGTATGTTTTGAAGCTCCGGGACATCCTTATTGTTCTGATGCAAATCCCGATCCATCATGGTGTAAAGAAAAAACTATTTGTTTAGGAGAGCCAGTTACTATATATTTTTGTGAAATGTGTGGTGGTATAAACGAATGGCATGTTGATATAAACGGAGAGCATGGTATTTCAGGGACTTACGATTTTACACAGGTTACAAATTATGGACAGTATGAAGTATGGCAAACAACATTTACGCCTACTATAGCAGGAAATTATAACTTAGTGTTATATGTTTATAATGAAATATCTAATACTAATAATCCATATTATTTATCTTTAATAGTATTACCACCACCTACACCCACTATTACACAATCTCCAAATTTATGTCAGGGAAATACCTCTGTTTTAAATGCGGGCATTGGTTATAGTAGTTATCTTTGGAATACCGGTGCTACCACACAAACAATAACTATTTCTCAACCAGGAACATATTTTGTAACTGTAACAGATGCACATGGTTGTACTGGTATAGGTACTATTAATGTAATACAGTATGATAGCCCAACGCTTACAATAACTGGAAATACAAATATTTGCTCAGGTGGTACATCAATCTTAACCGCTCAAACAAATGCAACTTCGTATCTCTGGAGCAATAATTCAACAAGTCAGTCAATTACTGTTAATCAGGGCGGTACATACTCGGTTACAGTTACAAGCAGTCAGGGTTGTACCAATACTGCTTCAGTAACAGTTACTCAAAGCCCTACAATAAATGTAAATGCAAGTTTTACTCCTGTTTCATGTTACCATGGTAATAATGGAACAGCTACAGTAAACGCCACGGGTGGAATTCCTCCTTTTCAATACATTTGGAGTAACGGACAGACAACTCAAACTATTTTCAACCTTACTGCCGGTACATACGCTGTTACAGTTACCGATGCAAACGGATGTACAGCTACCACACAAGTTGTTATTACACAGCCGTCAGCTATTCAATATACAGCAAGTATAACATCTGTAAGCTGCTTTGCTGGTAATGATGGAAGTATTTCTCTCACTGTATCAGGAGGCACTCCATTTTTCGAAAACTTTCCCTATTACCTTTATCAATGGAATACAGGTGCTACGTCATCTTTTTTAACAAACTTAATTTCTGGCACATATTATTGCACTATTACCGATGCTAATAATTGTACAACGGTTGCTACGGTGTTTGTCCCTCAGCCACAAAAAATAACAGCTACTTTTAGTACTAACCCACCAACTTGCTATGGTTACAACAACGGCTCTATAACTATTAATGTAAATGGAGGTACTCCGCAATACTCGTATAATTGGAATACGGGTGCAACAGGGAACCCCATTAATCATTTAATTGCCGGCAACTACACTGTAACCGTTACAGATGCAAATCATTGTACGGCTGTATTTAACACCAGCCTTAATCAACCACCCTTGTTAACATTAAATGTAAGCAGTTATACACCTTCATTGTGTGGTAATGAAACCAATGGCAGCATTACGGTTGTAGCAAATGGTGGTAATATACCATACACATACAATATTGGCAATGGAGCTCAAACTTCTAATGTATTTCAA
>JABUFC010000076.1 GCA_013314715.1 Bacteroidales bacterium
GTAGCACTGGCAAAGATAAAAGATTTAGAACAAAAACTCGAAAAGCTTGAAGCTATGATATATAAGCTAACTATAAATAACAATTGATATGAAACGATATACTTACATTTTATTTTTCATTTTTGCAACAACAGTGCACGCCCAGCCACAACGAACCTTTCACTGGTATTTTGGTGGTGGCGCTGGTATTGACTTTAGCAGTGGGCAAGCTGTTGCCGATACAAACGGACAGATAAACACGTGGGATGGTTGTGCTACTATGTCTGACGAGAACGGCAACTTATTATTCTATACCGATGGTTCAACAGTATGGAACCGAAACCACCAGATAATGCCAAACGGAATTGGTCTGATGGGACATTGGAGTAGTCATCAAAACAGTTTAATAGTACCTAAACCCAAAGACCCAAGAATTTATTACATTTTTACAACCGATGCATGGGAAAATAATTTTCAAAACGGCTTGCGTTATTCAGTAGTTGATATGAGTTTAGATAATGGACTGGGTGCAGTAACTACAAAAAATATTCTTCTTGTAGCTCCAACACACGAGCAATTGGCTGCAACGTATCATGCAAACTGCAAAGATATATGGGTTATTACCCACAAACGTGATGAAGAAAAATTTTATGCATATCTTGTAACTGAAAATGGGGTTTCAAATTCACCTGTTGTTACTGAAATTGGGAATGCAACTCAATTGTTATGGGGTTGTTCTGGAATGAAAATATCGCCAGATGGTAGTAAAATTGTATCGAGTAATTATTGGGATTGGTTAAATACAGGTATCATGGATACTATTGAGCTATATGATTTTGATAATACTTCAGGAATTTTATCGAATAGAATTACATTAACAACTGATACTGTATGTGTTGCATTAACATTTTCACCTAATAGTTTAATTTTATTTTCTATCGGAGCTGGTGTAACAATTAACGGTATTCGTTTATATCAATTTGATTTAAATTCACCTGATATTAATGCTTCCCAACAAATTGTTTATTATTCAGAACAAGCAATTGGTGTTTATGACGCTCAAATAAATCCATTTAGAAATGAAATATTTTTAACAAATGCAAACAATGATAATTTACCGATAATACGAAATCCAAATCTTATGGGAGTTTCATCTAATTGTGAGTACCCTGCTTTTTCATTAAATGGTCGTTTATGTGCTGCATGTTTCCCCAATTTTATTTCTTCCTATTTTGATACCGATTCAACAAGTTGTTTTCCAACATCAGTCAATGAAAATTTTACAGAAGCATCAGATGTTTTTATTTATCCAAATCCGGCTGTATATATAGATAAAATTACCATACAAACAAATAATAAAGTCTTAACAAAAATAAAACTATTAACCTTAACAGGAAAGGAGGTGTTCATAAAAAAAGTAAATCAACAAAATGAGGTATTGTTCGATATATCGAGCATACCTTCGGGTATTTATCTGTTACAGATAATTACCGATAAAGCAACCGAAAACAAAAAACTTGTAATTCAAAACAAATGATGGTTTAACCTTTTAAATATTACAATTATGAAACAAAGATTAGTATTATTGGGGCTTTTGTGCATCCCCTTGATAAATTTTGCACAATTTAATTCCACGGGACCAAATTGGGATAAATGGGGGAGAACAGATGCTATTATACCTGGCAACAATATCAAAGCCATAGGTATCGGCAATTTCACAAGCTTTCCCAGAGCAGCTTTACATGTAAATGCGAATCTTTTGACTCCTCCCACCCACCCAAACACCATGTTTGCCCCCGGCGAGCTCTTCCGCACCGATGGACCTTCTGGCAATGTGAACGCATGGCGTATGTTCACCGGCAGCGGTAGTGTGGCTACGGAGAAGTTTGCCGTCTATGTGCCGGCAGGTAGTAATCATCTGATGCTGCAAGCCTCCGCTGGCGATTTACGATTCAATACCGGTGGAGCCAACACCCGTATGACCATTTCCGGCACTACCGGTTTTGTAGGCATTGGTACTAACTTCACTACTCCGCAGGCATTGCTGCATGTGAATGGAACGGTTCGTATTGACTCTCTGCCAGCAGATAACACGATTTCCACAATTGTTGTTACCGACAGCGAAGGCAACCTGAAAAGCAGAGATATCAAAGACCTTGAAAAAGCACTGGCAAAGATAAAAGATTTAGAACAAAAACTCGAAAAGCTTGAAGCTATGATATATAAGCTAACTATAAATAACAATTGATATGAAACGATATACTTACATTTTATTTTTCATTTTTGCAACAACAGTGCACGCCCAGCCACAACGAACCTTTCACTGGTATTTTGGTGGTGGCGCTGGTATTGACTTTAGCAGTGGGCAAGCTGTTGCCGATACAAACGGACAGATAAACACGTGGGATGGTTGTGCTACTATGTCTGACGAGAACGGCAACTTATTATTCTATACCGATGGTTCAACAGTATGGAACCGAAACCACCAGATAATGCCAAACGGAATTGGTCTGATGGGACATTGGAGTAGTCATCAAAACAGTTTAATAGTACCTAAACCCAAAGACCCAAGAATTTATTACATTTTTACAACCGATGCATGGGAAAATAATTTTCAAAACGGCTTGCGTTATTCAGTAGTTGATATGAGTTTAGATAATGGACTGGGTGCAGTAACTACAAAAAATATTCTTCTTGTAGCTCCAACACACGAGCAATTGGCTGCAACGTATCATGCAAACTGCAAAGATATATGGGTTATTACCCACAAACGTGATGAAGAAAAATTTTATGCATATCTTGTAACTGAAAATGGGGTTTCAAATTCACCTGTTGTTACTGAAATTGGGAATGCAACTCAATTGTTATGGGGTTGTTCTGGAATGAAAATATCGCCAGATGGTAGTAAAATTGTATCGAGTAATTATTGGGATTGGTTAAATACAGGTATCATGGATACTATTGAGCTATATGATTTTGATAATACTTCAGGAATTTTATCGAATAGAATTACATTAACAACTGATACTGTATGTGTTGCATTAACATTTTCACCTAATAGTTTAATTTTATTTTCTATCGGAGCTGGTGTAACAATTAACGGTATTCGTTTATATCAATTTGATTTAAATTCACCTGATATTAATGCTTCCCAACAAATTGTTTATTATTCAGAACAAGCAATTGGTGTTTATGACGCTCAAATAAATCCATTTAGAAATGAAATATTTTTAACAAATGCAAACAATGATAATTTACCGATAATACGAAATCCAAATCTTATGGGAGTTTCATCTAATTGTGAGTACCCTGCTTTTTCATTAAATGGTCGTTTATGTGCTGCATGTTTCCCCAATTTTATTTCTTCCTATTTTGATACCGATTCAACAAGTTGTTTTCCAACATCAGTCAATGAAAATTTTACAGAAGCATCAGATGTTTTTATTTATCCAAATCCGGCTGTATATATAGATAAAATTACCATACAAACAAATAATAAAGTCTTAACAAAAATAAAACTATTAACCTTAACAGGAAAGGAGGTGTTCATAAAAAAAGTAAATCAACAAAATGAGGTATTGTTCGATATATCGAGCATACCTTCGGGTATTTATCTGTTACAGATAATTACCGATAAAGCAACCGAAAACAAAAAACTTGTAATTCAAAACAAATGATGGTTTAACCTTTTAAATATTACAATTATGAAACAAAGATTAGTATTATTGGGGCTTTTGTGCATCCCCTTGATAAATTTTGCACAATTTAATTCCACGGGACCAAATTGGGATAAATGGGGGAGAACAGATGCTATTATACCTGGCAACAATATCAAAGCCATAGGTATCGGCAATTTCACAAGCTTTCCCAGAGCAGCTTTACATGTAAATGCGAATCTTTTGACTCCTCCCACCCACCCAAACACCATGTTTGCCCCCGGCGAGCTCTTCCGCACCGATGGACCTTCTGGCAATGTGAACGCATGGCGTATGTTCACCGGCAGCGGTAGTGTGGCTACGGAGAAGTTTGCCGTCTATGTGCCGGCAGGTAGTAATCATCTGATGCTGCAAGCCTCCGCTGGCGATTTACGATTCAATACCGGTGGAGCCAACACCCGTATGACCATTTCCGGCACCAATGGTTTCGTAGGCATAGGCAATGGGTTTACGAACCCGCAAAACTTATTGCATATACACGAAAGTTTAAATAATGATGTATTTCTGCAAATTTCGAATTTAGCAAGTCAAAATGTAAGTGATCCGGGCATGCCCTATGGTTTAGCATTAGGTTTAAATGGTCCTACAAAAACACGAGTAGAGTTGCGTCAATTTTCTTACGATGATATTTTGTTCAGAATAGAGCACCCTGGAGATAATATTTTACGAAATATTTTAATTATGAAACCCAATGGTAATACGGGAATTTTTACTACAACCCCAATTGCCAAATTACATGTAAATGGTGTTTTAGAAGAAATGCCTTATATCCCTAATACCGGAAATTTATTTGTTACTACTGGTCCCTTAGGGGCGGAGAACTCATGGCGTATGATTACTAAAATAATAGGAGGTACGGGACCACTTATGGAAGTAGGTAAATTGTGGACAATAAGTCAGAATAATAATGTACAAGATTTTCATTTGCAAGCTTCAAGGGGTAATCTGGTTTTTCACTCCAATACCAATGAAACTAACGGTTATGAAAGGATGAGAATAATGGGTACTCATGGATCAAATTCTTATACTAAGGTATCAATAAGTGCCGATCCTCTTAATCCGATTGATGGTAGTATAATACCACCTACAAATACTTTTTTAGCTGCTTTATTACATATTGGATGTAGGGTTCCGCAAGGAAATGGAGGATATAGAACTTGGATGAATATTGATAATATTGATAGTAAAGGTTACGGAATGTATATTTCTTCTATAAGTGATAATATTTATTTAGGATTAAAAAAGGTAGGCAATACTCAGGATGATTATCAAGCAGTAATAAACTGGGGTAATCAGGCTCTGAATACAAATGGTTCCAATAGTAAATTACGTTTTGTTTATACTTTAACATCTGCTCTAAATTTGCCGGCAAGCAATTTTAATGGTTTAGAAACAGCTCAGATTGTATCAGATGGTATATTGTCGCAATTTGGAATTGGCGATTTTGAAACAACGCAAAATGACCCTAAACGACAACTCGATGTTTATGATAATGGACTAGATGTTACCAATGGTCGTCCACAATTTCGGTTATCCCAAGAATTAAATTCAGATGCCAATCTGGGTACTTATACTGATTTTCAAACAACGGGTGTAAATAATAATTATGATGAAGCAGGAACAGGATTAGGCGGACATTTACTCATAAATCCGAGAAATAAAGGTGCTATGAAAACTGTTGCCATCAATATGCTTGATAATGCTACACAGCTTAATACTAATTTGGCACTAGATGTTAATGGGCAGGTAAACATACGATCCGTTGATCAGAATGATAATTTAAACCAAGTACTTGTTATTGATCCTTCAAGTCATAACCGTGTTATGTGGCGAGATGCTTCTACATTAGGAGGTGGTGGTAATGATTATGATTGGGAATACGTAGCAAACGTTGGTGTTTTCTCAGGTCATCCAAATTCAGGCGGTTTTAATGATAAAAATGTTTACGTAGGTCTTCCTGTCTCTTATGCAAGTCTGTTAGAAAGAGCAGTAAAATTTGGCGTTTATGGTGATCAATCAGGTTTAGGGGCTACGGGTTTACCGGGACTTATACTAGGTGGTTTTAGAAATAAAATGGTACATTTAAGCGGTGGCACTGGACAATCAAGAGCTTACGGCGTTTTCGCTGAAACTTTAGGATATGGTTTAAGTGTTGATAATTCAATGAATGTCGGTGTAGGTGGTAATGCTGGTGGTGCTTACACTAATTATGGTGGCAGGTTTTTAATTGAAAACCCAACAGGAAATTTAAATTGTGCTGTTTATGCATATTGTCCTTCAGATGGTTCCGGTGGTTATAACTATGCAGGTTATTTCAATGGAGATTTGGAATATACAGGATTTTTGGGGCAAGTATCAGATATAAATTTCAAGAAGAATATTACAACTATAACAAATGTTCTTCCCATTATTAACCAGTTAAATCCAGTTTCGTTCGAATTTGAAACAAACCAATCATATAATTTGAATTTACCATCAGGTGTTCAATTTGGTTTAATAGCTCAAGATGTAGAGCCATTGCTACCCGAGGTTGTATCGAATAATCATATTCCGGCTCAGTTTAATGAAAGTGGGACATTAATAACCGATTCGTTTTCTTATAAATCAATTGATTATGTAAAACTTGTTCCATTAGTAATAGCTTCTATTAAAGAACTCAATCACGAAAATGATAGTTTAAAACAAATTATTCAGAACTACGATTCAAGGCTCAATGCTATTGAAAATATGCTTTTGCAATGTTGCTCTGAAAATAAATCGACCTCTGTTAGTGTTATACTTCAAACACGTCCGGTTGTAATACCTGTTTCTGATAAAACTGTTCTTAATCAGAATCAGCCCAATCCATTCCAGACGATTACTACTTTTAGTTATGTATTAGGAGAAGAAGGTAACGTACAGTTGATAATTGATGATTCATACGGACGCAGAATAACTAACTTGGTAAATGAATATCAACAGACTGGTAATTATAGTGTCGATTGGGATGCCAGTAAGCAACAAGCAGGTTTATATTTCTACTCGTTAATGGTCAATGGTAAAGTTTTAGAGAA
>JABUFC010000077.1 GCA_013314715.1 Bacteroidales bacterium
AATGCATCATCGCTCGTATTACCCTTGACAAATTCGGAGCGTGGGCTAACTTTGCTTAACCAGAATGACAATAAAAATGTCCTAAACCTTTTTTAGAATTCTGTCCAAAGAATAGGGGGTCAAACCAGAACTTAATGATAATAATAAAATCACTACAATTAAAATTGATGAAAGAAAAACCGTAATCTGTTTTGTTGAGCATAAAGAAGGTGATAACGAGAAATTGACGACTTTGTTAAACGGAATTAAAGGTGTTGAAGATTTTAAGTTATATCGTAAATCGAACCAGGTACTGATTGAATACAATCCAAAACAAATTGCGTATAGCGAATTGGAGGCAAAAGTTAAAAATGCAGGATTTATATTGGAATAAAATAGGAGGATAGAAAAATGAAACGAAATAAATTATTTACTGGCATGAAAAATACAAAAGTTATTTTTTTAATGGTAGCAGTAGTTGGATTCCTTTTTTATTCATGTAACAAGGAAGAAGAAACACCCTTGGATAATACTTTAGCTTCCAGCGTAATCGGCACATATACAGGTACTCTTAAGAGTACAGCTACTAATCAGTCCAGTCCGGCGACATTAAATGTAACGCTAATAAACGATAGCTTAGTTAGTATGCATTGTTTGTCCTACAATTTTGATTCAACCTTTACAATGCAACTATACCAAAACTATGACAGCATTATGGTGTGTTATACCGGACAAGATTTTTTTGCTGAATATGGACATAATCGCAATAATTATGATTTTTGCACAAACCGCCAATCCGGTTGGACAAATAACGCCTGGATGAACGATGGCAATTGCTGGGGAAATATGAATCAAGGTTGGGGCAACAGCAACTGGGCGGGAACTGACCAATGGAACGCCTGGACCAATCACATGAATACCCAACACAATCAAAATGACAATCATTTTGGGGGATTTAATCCAAAAATGAATTCATGTATTTTCAAATTTACAATTCAGAACAATTCCAATTATTTTGAAGTATTTGAAGGAGTCAAGTAATTAAAGATGTGGGTAGTACAGCAATTGAAGTTGTAAAGATAAATCCCGTAAGGTTATTAAACATTTTTATGTAAATTTGGGGTATAAAAGCACTAAATAATATTTGTCTCATAAATATTTGTAGGAATGGATAATAAAGAAATTGAACAAAAACTCGAATCGAAAAACGTCAAACCAACAGCCATGCGCACCCTGGTTTATAAAACACTTGCGGAATCCGGGAAAGCGCTGAGCCTGGCGGAATTGGAGCAACGATTTGAAAAAGTGGAGCGTTCAACCATTTTCAGGGCGCTTAAATCATTTGAGGACAATTTCATTGTACATACCGTTGATGATGGTTCAGGTTCGGTGAAGTATGCCGTTTGCGATGATGAATGTACCTGTAATATACATGACCTGCACGTTCATTTTTATTGTACCCGTTGCGGCAGAACACGTTGCATGAAAGAACTTCCAATTCCCAACATTAAACTGCCTGAAGGCTACACCTACGATAATGCGCAATTCATCATTAAAGGGGTGTGCCCGCGCTGCGATTAAACTTTGCAATAGTGTTGCACTAACTTATTGGTAATTTTGATGTTGAAATTATTAGAATGTCTAACATTAAAAATTATTAATTATGAGAACTGGAAAGTTTAAAATGGCTTTTTTACTTGCAGGATTGATTGTTTTTTCTGCATCGCAGGCAATGGCACAACCTCATTGTTGTAACTCAAACTGGTCGGTAAACGCTAATGCCCAATGGTGGAACAACAATACCCCGGCGGAATATGCCTTATCAGCCGAACAAATTACGGAAATCAATGAGCTACGTAAAAACAGTTACGAGAAAAAGCTTCCAATCGAAAACGAGCTTCGCAGTTTAAGAATAGAATATCAGGCAGCAAACTCAAATCCCGAGCTGGATGTAAAAAAGGTGAAATCACTGAGAAGCACTATCCGCGATAAAGAAGAAAAAATTGAGGATATCAACCTGGAGACAAAAGTTCAGGTAAAAAAACTTCTTACTGAAAAGCAGCTTACCTACTTTAACAACAACAATTACAATTGGTGGGATATGTCGGAAAATTGCTGGCATGCAGGTAATATGGGAATGAATTCTCGTAAACAGATGATGATGTCACGTCGCAGCAATTGTTGGTAAACACCAGTTCGGTTTTTAAAAAAACAAGCGATAAAAAGAAAGGAGAATGTTATGATGGATGGATTTGGGTGTCACGGATGGGGAATGGGAATGGGCTGGTGGTGGGTTATAGGGCTCATTATCGTAATTGCCGTTGTTTGGATGGTTGTTAAAGGAATGAGTCAAAATAACCGCCCCGGCAACCTACCCGAAAGTAAGTCGGCGCTCGATATTTTAAAAGAGCGTTATGCCAAGGGAGAAATTGATAAACAAGAATTTGAAGAACGAAAAAAAGATTTAATGTAAAATAAAAAATCATGAAGTATTACATTGAAAAGATAACAGAGTACGGTTTCGATGAAGCTATCGAAAAAGTAACCGAAGAACTGAAAAAAGAAGGTTTCGGGGTGTTGACCGAAATTGATGTACAGGCTACTTTAAAAAAGAAGCTGGACGTAAATTTCAAAAAATACCAGATTTTAGGGGCTTGCAATCCACCCTTTGCTCATGAAGCATTGATAGCGGAAAACAAAATCGGAGCCATGCTTCCCTGCAATGTAATTGTGCAGGAGCTGGATAATGGCAAAACAGAAGTAGCTGCCGTTGACCCGGTGGCTTCCATGCTGGCGGTTCAAAACGACAAATTAAGTGCAATTGCCGAAGAAATCAGGTCGAAACTTCAAAAGGTAATTGAAAGCGTATAATACGGCTGAAATTTTAACCTAAAGTAGTTCAAAAATAATTGAAAATGAGAAAACAACTGTTGTTATTAACCTTCGCACTTTTCTGGGTATTCACAGCGAATGCCCAGGAAGGCGAACGGTTAAAAGTAATCACAGGGGTACGTGTTAACCCTTTTGTGATGTACGATTTTGACGGTAACAAAACGGAAATAACGCGTATCCATGCCGAGTTGGGCGCCATGTTCAATAATAAAACCTACCTGTCGGTGGGATACACGCCCTTTGCCAATACCATCTACAATTTTAACGAATACTGGTTTGTAGGGTTCGACAAAAAAATCCCGGTATCGTGGGTTTTGGCGGAAGAGTATATGATAGATGAAAATAAATTCATAGTCCAGACCGGCCTCAATTTCAAATTAGGGAACGTGGGAAATGCGTTTGTATTTCTGTTTACCCCTGTTGATAATATTGACTGGGGCTTGAAAGTGGGCGCTTTTATTCCTTTAAATGTGGTTTTGCATAAAGATTAGTTCACATGTTCAAATCTGTATTTACCATCAGTAAAATGGACTGCCCTTCCGAGGAAACCCTTATCAGGATGAAACTCGAAGGGCTTTCCATGATTAAAAGTTTGGTGTTCGATATTGAAAACCGAAAACTTACTGTCTTTCATTCTGAAGAAAGCTCTGAAATTGAGAATCACCTGAAAGAACTCAATTTAGGGTCGCAACTCCAAGAAACAATTGTTGTCCAAGCGGATGAATTCAAGGACAATTCATCGGTACAATCGAAACTCCTTTGGACGGTTTTGATTATCAACTTTGCATTTTTTATTATTGAAATTACCACAGGTTTTATTTCAAAATCTATGGGCCTGGTTGCCGATTCACTGGATATGCTGGCAGACGCGTTGGTTTATGGCCTAAGCCTTTGGGCAGTTGGCTCAACTGTAACCCGCAAGAAAAAAGTAGCCCGACTAAGTGGCTATTTTCAACTGGCATTGGCACTGATAGGCCTCGTAGAAGTAATACGTAGGTTTATCAGTTTTGAAGAGGTGCCGGATTTTCAAACCATGATAATTGTATCAATACTGGCATTGATTGCGAATTCAGTTTGTCTATATCTGTTGCAAAAGTCAAAGAGCAAAGAAGCACACATGAAAGCTACCATGATTTTTACATCAAACGATATTATTATCAATACGGGCGTTATCCTTGCAGGTGTTTTGGTATTGTTGACCCAATCAAAATATCCCGATTTAATCATTGGGGCAATTGTATTTTTAATCGTGGTCAGGGGGGCTTTCAGGATATTGAAACTTGGTAAATAGACAGAGCATGGCACATTCGCATGAACATACAACTCAAAAAAATTACGGAAAAGCTTTTGCCATTGGCATAGGTTTAAACATCGCCTTTGTTGCTGTTGAAATATTTTACGGTCTGTTAGCCAACTCATCAGCACTATTAGCCGATGCAGGCCACAACGCCAGCGACGTACTGAGTTTGATTTTTGCCTGGGCTGCAATCAGGCTCGCTTCCATAAAACCAAAAGGAAAGTACACATACGGACTTCGCAAAACAACCATTCTTGTATCGATACTCAATGCGTTATTGCTTTTTGGAGCAGTAATAGCAATTGGCTGGGATGCTGTAGGAAAATTCAAAAATCCAGAACCCGTGGCAGGTACGCAAGTGATGATTGTTGCCGGGATAGGCGTAGTAATCAATACCATTACGGCTTTGCTGTTTATGAAAGGCCAAAAAGACGACCTGAACATCAAAGGGGCATTCCTGCACATGGCTGCCGATGCCGGGGTGTCGTTAGGTGTAGTAGCTGCCGGGCTATTGATTAACCTCACCGGAATTCAATGGATTGACCCGGTAATGAGTTTTATCATTATTCTGGTTATTCTTTGGGGTACATGGCGGTTGTTTACTGATTCCATTGATTTAGCGCTGGATGCAGTACCCAAACAAATAAAACTTGATAAAGTACGCAACTTTCTTTTATCCCAAAATGGAGTTAACGATATTCACGATTTACACGTTTGGGCAATGAGTACCAACCAAATAGCTTTAACCGCCCACCTGATAATGCCAAAAGGGTTTAACGATGAATTTATTTCTGAACTGCAGAAGAAACTTGAACACGAATTCGGAATTGGACACACAACCTTTCAAATTGAGAATGAAAGGATTGAAAAGGAATGTAAAACTGATTGTTGAAAACTTTATAGATATGAAAATTCAATACCACTCAATCATAACCTGCCCAAATTGCGGGCATCAAAAAGAAGAAGAAATGCCTGAAGATTCATGCCAGTTCTTCTATGAGTGTGAAAAGTGCAAAGCTGTTATAAAACCCAAAAAAGGCGATTGCTGCGTTTATTGTTCATATGGTTCGGTAAAATGCCCTTCGATACAAAAGAATGAAAGTTGTTGCTGATTTTTTAACAAAACGGAAATGTAACTGAGTTCCTACAAAAAGTATTTTCATTATATTTAACATTTAGTTTTACAAATACAATATCAAGTTGAAAAATAGCAGTTGTAAGTTTGAAAAATGCAATAGTAGAAAGGAAAAAAAGACTGGCAAGTTGGGGAAATATTGCAGTACGGTCGGAAAAATCAATTTCAAATCCGAATAGAGAAAATGTCGGTGGGGGTAACGCAATTGTAAGACTGAAAAACAGAATTGTAAAAGCGAAAAAACCAAATGTAATTAATTATTAACCTTTAAAAATTTAATTATGGCATCACGAACAAAACTTACAGACACAGCAACTTTGGAATTGTACCGGGTAGCTTTGGAAAATGCGGAGACCCAACCTGAAATTGCGGCTATTATGGCTGATTTAGGTTATGATTCAGTAGTTATCGCAGAAGGTAAAGCATTGCTTACAAAAACCCGGACTGCATACGATGCAAACAAAACCGAAGATGATGAAACATCTGCCGCTTACGCAGATTTTTCAAGTAAAAAGGAACAATTGGAGGATATACATTCAACATTCACCGCAAGAAAGCAAAAGTTGTATTCCGTAACGATTCATTAACCGCTGACAAATTGGCAATTTCTGGAACAATGCCACGGACTTATATCAAATGGTTAGAAGCTGCAAAGAAATTTTATTCCGTGGCATCAGCCGATACAGCGGTTCAAGGTAAATTATCCCATTTAAAAATCTCCGTTGACGACTTGACAGCGGCAAACACATTGATTTCTGAATTAGAAACGGCAAGAGCAGTTTACCTGAAAGAAAAAGGGGAATCACAAGATGCAACCAAAGGCAAAGATGCAGCATTTGCAAAGATAGATGATTGGATGAGTGAGTTCTATGCCGTAGCAAAGATTGGTTTAGAGGACAATCCACAACTATTAGAAGCATTGGGCAAAACCATAAGAGGATAGTGGAATTGCCCTCCCTATTTGTAAGCACATTGGCAAGCCCCACGAGCCAACGCACGACCAAAACTTGCCAAAGAGCTTACAAAGCCTGCCCAAGTAACCGCCTTTAAGGGCGGTTTTAGGGTTGCCCTCCCACAAAAAAACAAAATAAATTTGCGCTCCGTTGACAGTTTTGTGCAGATTGAAAAGACAATTAAAGAAACCTTAAATGACTGAAAAACAGACTGGAAGAATCAACGCCCAGTTGCTAACAAAGTGTATAAATCATTGGGCGGATAGTGCTAATTTCAAGGGCGTTACATTTAATAAACTTTGTAGCGGTTTGGCAGTAAAGTGCTTCGAAATGCCCAACGCTTCATACACCAACCGTTATGCACTATAAAATGTGACAGAACAACAACAAATGAACGATTTCAAGATAAAATATAAGATTTGGTTGGAAACCAACGATAATGACGGAATTTTAGGTGACGGGAAATGGAAATTATTAA
>JABUFC010000078.1 GCA_013314715.1 Bacteroidales bacterium
AAACTAAATTATATATACCGGGTGTATTAGCTGTTATTGCAGTTGTAGGTGAATTTATATCAGTAAATGTTATACCGCTTATCGGATTCCAATGGGTATTGACATCGGTAGGTTGTTCCGTTGCATTTAGCGTTGCATGCAGACCACAAACACTAATATTAGCACCTGCATTAACATTACAAGCATTACAAGGACCTGGAGCAGTATAATTTACAGTATAACTACATGTTGTAGCATCAGAAAATTGAGCAAATAATGTATGTTGAGCACCATCGGAATTAATACCATTGAGTGTATAACTTAATGGGCTTGTAAAAGGAGCATTAAAAGTTTGACTAACACCACTTTGCTGATCGATAATAGTAAGCGTACCCGTTTGAGGTGGTCCATTAAAAACAATGGTACCTGTAACCGAGTATTGATTAGTTTGAGGATTACAAGCTCCAACTGTATAAGTAATGTTGGTCATATCACAATAAACAATAGCACAATTTGTTGTACCATGATTGGGATCGTTAAGGTTAGATTGTGAAAAATTTATTGTTCCTGGTTGATTTGAATAGTTTGTGATACATAGTAAATAAAATTGTCCATGAATAGCATTAGAAATATGCACAGTTTCATAATATGCGGGGTCATAACTACAATCAACCATATTACCAGACGGGTAAAAATAGGGGTCTGATGTATTATTAGGACAACTTGAACAATTTGCTGTTAGCTGTGCTGTACAAGGAGATACAGGATCATTAAAAGGTCCCCAGCATACAAAGTCTATATCATTACCCGTTGGTGAATTCATATAAATTGTAATGGAACCTGATTGATCAATTTGAAGAAAATACCAAATTGGATTGGGGCGAGTATATAAACATCCATAATTAGGTCCCGACTCCGCCTGAGTATTTGTATTCATAGGGAAAGCATACGACGAATCGGTACAAAAAGGATTTGCCGTATTACAGGTTGTTGCAAATTGACCAAACACATTGGTCGTAAGCAAAAATAACGAACCAATAAAAACAATTTTCTTTATCATAGCTTATCGATTATTTCGTTGAACAAAATTATCTCTTTCAAGTTTTGCATTCATTAATTTGTCTTTTAAATCTGCAACGTTCCCACTAAAAAGTTGAAACGGATAATTATTCGAATACAAACTTTGAATTTTAGATTCCAAATTAAAAACTTTAAAATTATAATAATCTATATGATTGGCATTTCCAATATTTTCAGAGGATTTAAAAGTCTGAGGCGGCATATTTTTAAACGATTCTATTTCATTTTGAGTTAACATATCGTCAATGTATATTTTTTTATTTTTAGGTGTATATATCTCAGATAAATGAAGATTTTTAAAAAATTGTTTAGCTAATTCTACCGTTAGCGGATTAACAAATTCTACCTTATAATAATGATATTTATCTTTATTCCCTTGTTCTACTGACTTTACATTCGACGCCTTCTTTATCATAGCCGGTATTAATATATCCTTATTTTGTTTTTCAACATAAAGAATTAAAGAAGTTGGCTGTTGTTGATAAAATAAAATTTTATCAGAAGGGAACTTTACATAAACGTTAGGGCTACTTTTCTGCGCCATTAACGAAACGTTCAAAAAAACAAAAATGACCATCAAAATTCTCATAACTTTAAAATTTTATTTAAGACCATTTGCATTCATAAATAGTTGCCTAAAGGTACATTTTTTTTCAATTCATCACATTTTTTTAGGAGGACGCTTAAAACCCTTATCAAAAGCCATTTTAAAATATTTTTTTGCCATATCATTATTCCCTTTTGCTTCATAAACAATTCCTATCCAGTAATAAACCTCACCATTAGCAGGATTTTGATCACGAACTTTATCGAAACATTTTAAAGCAAGTTCATATTTTTTTACAGACAAATAAGCAAAACCTTGCTCAAAGAGTGCCTGCAAATAATTGGGTCGTTGTTTATTAAATTGTTCATAATAAATAATGGAAGAATCGTATTGTTTGGCTTGCAAAAAAGCCCAGGCAAGGTTATATAAGTTAATGGTTGAATCTGGATAAAGGCGAATTACTTTTTTAAAACTTAATACTGCTTGATTAAAATCATTCAAATAAGCATGGCAAAAACTTTTATTTACATTGGCAATATAATCGTTAGGTGTCATTTTAAGCACCTTATTATAATCGCTTAATGCTAATATGAAATTTTTATTTTGATAATATGCCCAAGCTCTATTTTTGTAAACTTCTCCTAATGAAGAATCCATTTTCAAGGCTTGAGTATAATATTCAATGGCCTTATTAACATCATTTTTTAACAATGCAATATAACCTAAACTATTATATGGTAAAGGCATCGATGCATCTAACTCAATAGCTTTTTGAATATTTTTCTCTGACTCAATGATATCACCTTTTAATAAATAAATCCAGCCTAAAGTATGATATGCATCGGCATAATAGTTATTTAATTGAATTGCTTTTTGACAAAAAACAATAGCACTATCTAAATTTCTCATTTTATAATCATTAACGTAAAGCAAGGCTTTTTGCAACCAAGCTTTAAAATTGCCGTTATACTTTGCAATAGCGCTATCATATAAAATTTTTGCCCTCTCATTATCGCCCAATTGAGCATAAATTTGACCTTTTGTAACCAAAAACATAGAAATATCTTCGTCTGTCTTAGCTCTTGCTATTCCCCAATCGATGTTTTTCATCGATACATCAACTTTATGTAAACCCAAATTAGCCATAGCTTGATTTAAATATATTTGAACATCATTAGGATTATATTGCAAAGCTTTTCGATAGCAATTATTAGCGTTGTTGAATTGATTTTTTTCAAGATAATAACTCCCTAAATTGATCCATGCAAACGAAGTGGTAGGACTCTTAACTACAACATCTTTAAATAACGTTTCAGTATTTTTCCAAACATCAGTTCTATTATAGGTAATATAAGACAAACATAAAAGAACAACTATAAAAGTGATGCGTTTCCATACATAATTTAAATATAAATCTAATAGAATAGCCACTACCATAAAAAGTCCGCAATAAGCCAAATAAGTATAACGTTCAGCTACAATTAAACGCCCTTCGATAGGAATAAAATGTAAAACCATAGATATATTAAGCATAAAGAAAAGTATGCCAAATAAAAGCCAGTTTTTTAAAGATACTTTAGATTTATAAATAAGAAATATTACCAAAATTAGGATAGGCCATACCCATAAATACCAACCCATTTTTAGCCATAATTCAGCTCCCCCAATGGGCGGATATTGATGAATTGCAATTTGTTCTAAAGGTAAAATAAATTGCTTAATATAAAAAAACATGGCATAACCCGAATATACCAATCTATCTAAAAATGATGCTTGGGTTGCTCCTGTCCAAAACCACAAATGACGTGTATAAAAACCTATGAATAAAACAATTAACAATATACTTACCCCTAATATTGTTTTTTGAACTAAAGATAAAGTAAAATGATAATTTCTTTTTCGAACTAAATATAACAACAACAAAGCTATAGCTAAAATATACCAAGCATGTTTATTCAACGAAAATAATATAAAAACAAATAGGCTTAATTGAAAGATAAAATGCTTTGAGTTTATTTTTTTAGCAATAATAGAATCTAATAAGATTATTGTGAATGGCAACATTAAGCCTTGAACTTTTGAAAAAGCCGATAGCCAAGCCATTAATAGATATAAAACTATATAAATACTACGATGCTCATCCTTCCATTTTAAATACATGTTCATCCCTATCAAGAAAAAGAAGGTAAAAATTAAATCTTTCCATTCCGAAATCCAAGCTACAGATTCAATTCGAAGAGGATGTAAAGCAAAAAGCAAAGTAGTAAATAAAACAACATAGTCATTAAACCTTAACCGTTTAAATAATTGAAATACAAATATAATATTAAAAACATGAAATATGATAGAAACAATATGATAAACACTCGCATTATCAGCAAAAAATTGATAAACAATAGAATATAAAGTTAAAGGAATGAATGTAAAGCGTTCATAAAAAAGATTATGCTTTATATGCTCCCATGATAATATCTTAACATAAACATTGTTCAATACTTGTTTATCATCATCCCAATAAACAAAATCGAAATGAACAATTTTAACATATGCCAATATGGTAGCAAGAATTATTAAACCAAGCCCCCAATAAATATTATTTACTTTCTTCTTCATTCAACATTTCATTGAATAAACATAAATATTGTTGAGCAATCTGATGCCATTGAAAATAAGATTCAATCTTTTTGCGATTACTTTCCAAATGCAAATGTAGTTTTTTATTATGAATTAACTTTTTCATTATCTCCTTCAAATCATTTTCATCATTAAAATACAAAGCATTATTTTCAAGCAAGTACTGGTGAAAATCATTTTTTAAAGCAATAATAGTTGAACAATAAGCCATACTTTCAATTAAAGACGGATTTGTCCCACCTACCGTATAGGCATGCACATAAGCCAAGGCTTTACTGCGATAAAAATTCAAAATAGTATCATCGTATTCATTAAGCCATACTTTAATTTTAGGAGAATTTACTTTAAACTTTTTATTCGTAAAAATCATTAAATAGGCATCTATATCAGCAGCGATAAAAGCTCGGCATATCATTTCTATATTGTTTTCTTTTTCGTTTCGAGCAATAACTAAAAAATAGGGCTTATCGATATGCTTATTATTATTTATAATCACTTCACGCAATTTGCATCCATAAGCTATTTGATGTACTTTTTTTTGATAAGTATCCATAAAATATTGTTCTAAAAATGGATGATCAGTAACTAAATGAGGCATAAGCATTACCGTATTCCGCTCTATGTACTTAATAATATGACGAATTATTGGCCACCATTTAGCCCTTTTCCACTCAAAACCATCCATGTGGACTAAAATTCTATTTTTATATTTTTTAAATCGCCATAAAGCAAAATAAGAACTCACATATCCGCATACTAAAACAACATCATTCCCAGAATTCAATGCTTTTTTTAATGAAACATAATCGTAAATAATATGCCCCAACGGACCTAAAATGCGAGGACATAAAGCTTTTTCAATTTTTACCGATTTCCAATAATTTGAAGTATCTTTACGATAATGAGGATTAAAAACAGTTATCTCATGGTTTGTTGAAAGCTCTTCTGAAAGGTGCTGAGCAAATTGTTCAAAACCTCCATAACGATTAGGAATTCCACGTGTACCAATAATGGCTATTTTCATCTTTTCAAATAATTATGATAAAACCATAAAAAAGGACGAAAAACAAAGTAAAACCCAAACAAATAGTTGGGTAAAGGCAATGATTTCCAATCTTCTAAATTTGTCATGGGCGCATACCAACAATACCATTTATAAATCCAATCTTTTTTTAATAAAGAAAGAAAATATACTCTTTTAACACGCTTTATCCCTTTAAAAGTTAAAAAATTTTCACGGTTTTCAATACTTTTTTGGGCTATTTTATATATTTTCTGTTCAGCTTTATTTAATTTTATTTCTTTATTAACGAATGTTTCAAAATATTTTTGTAACAAGGCAAATGAAACATTCACCATTCGCTCATCACGGAATGTTGAAGTTAACATGTTAAATTCATTCCAATCAATTGAATTATTTCTTATTAACCTATCCATATCCGACAACCAAACCAACTTAAACCAATGGTGCATTGAAGCATGAATCATTAAATAATGCAATAAAACATTGGGATTGTATCGAAACAATCCTTCGTGCTTTTCATTATTTTGTTTACCAAACATTATTCTTGCACCATGGGGCATAAGCTTTTCGGGTACAAACAACTGCCAATGCAGTTCAATCAAGACTTTATTAGTCGAATGATAATAAGAAAAATGATGCAAATGATTTTTCAATTTTTTTAACTGTACCTCATTTAATACAAAATTGGGCTTAACACGTTTGTAGCCTAAAGCTAAAAAAATTTCTTCTGCTGTAACAATATCATTAAAATCGACATATATATCTAAATCTCTAGTAGGTCGCAAAAAAGCATCATTATACAATTGTTTTGATAAAGCAATTCCTTTAAACAAAAATAGGTTTATTTTTTTTTCTAAAGCTAACCTTTCTATTTTCTGCCATTCTGTCCAAAGTAATAAATTTTGTAGCTTAACATTTTTGATCTCATTTTCAATCAATTTTTTGTCTTCGTTACCCAATAAAAATGGATCTTTTTGAAATTTTAAAAAATACCAATGTTGCAAAGAATGATATTTAACAAAAGTGTCAAATTTAATAT
>JABUFC010000079.1 GCA_013314715.1 Bacteroidales bacterium
CCATGAGAATAAATTCACAGCAACCGAAAATGAAATTATCACTCACAAATAAGCCTTGCTCTTTATTCGAATGGCGTATTCCATGTGACCTTAATTTAAAAATTAAAAAATAATTACACATGAAAAAATTTTGGTTTGCAATAGCATTATTAAGCTTAAATTTTAATTCAAGGGCACAGGATGATATTCCTGTTGATAATAGTTTATCAGATAACGATAATAGCAAGGTCGAAAAAATATTTCCTACCATTCAAATATTTAATTTGCCAACAACTACATTATTACCTAAAGGTGAGATGAAATTGTATTTAGCTCATCGCATGGGAGTAATGGGTACAGGTCTTGATGGTTTGTTCGGTTTATACCAAGCTAATTCACGTTTTGGAGCCGATTTAGGACTAAACAGATTTTTAAATATAGGAATAGGTAGTACTAGCCAGCAAAAGTTGTATGATGGTTATTTAAAAACAAGAATTATTAAACAATCGAACAAATTTCCATTAGAAATTTCTGCTTTCACTTCGATTGCTATAAGTGCCTTAAAACCTAATTATCCTGAAGACAAGCAAGCCACTTGGCAACAAGTATTTTATACCAATGAACTCCTTTTTTCACGTGCTTTTTCTAATCGTTTTTCAGGTCAATTAGCCTTTGCACATGTACATAAAAATATGGTGGCTACAGCTAAAGACAAAAATGATATTATTAGCTTTGGTGGTGCTTTAAATTTAAAAACAGGTCGAATGATATATTTAGCTGCTGAATATATGTATTTACCTGCTAACCAAGTAGTTTCTACAGAAGCACAGCAACATATTGTTTCGTTGGGCGTTCAAATCCATACCGGTCCTCGCCATGTATTTCAAATATTTTTGTCAAATGCAGTGGGAATTGTTCCGGGAACTGTTTTAACTGAAACGCAACAAAAGTTTACACCTAAAAATTTACGAATATGTTTTAATATTCCGACAACGTTTAATATATTTAAATAATTTTTAGCATATGAAGAAAGTTTTATTTTTATCAATGTTTATTATGTCGTTTTATGCAATAAAAGCACAACGACCTGAAGTTGTATCGTTAAAGGCAACGGGCGATACCGCCATGATTTTTACTGTAACCACCCAAAGTTATGGAGGCACGTATGCTCCAAAACATTGCTTAGCTATTTGGGTAACTGATAATAACAATGTGTTTAAAAAGACCTTAAAGTTAGCCGCTTCCACATACAAAGTTCATCTCGTAAAATGGAATCAAATGTCGGCAGGAAATGTTACCGATGCTATTACAGGTGTTTCTATGACGTCGCATACTACTCATACGGTTGTTTGGAATGGAAAAGATAAAAATGGAACCATACAACCCGATGGAACCTATAAAGTATATATTGAATTTACAGAAAGCAATTCGGCACAAAGCTCAATTCCTGATGGACCGTGGACAGCATTTACATTTACAAAGGGAATTACCCAAACTCAAAATCCAGCTGATGTGACGTTTACATATAACAATCAAAACAAATTAGTGTACAAGTCTATAACCATACAGACTTTTGGAACTACGGGAATTAGCGAAATGTTAAGTGGTGGCAATGTGTCCATTTATCCAAATCCAACCAGCGAAGAAGCACAAATAAGGGTTTCAATACCAAACGATACCAAATTAAGTGTTAGTATTTACAATATGGATGGAAAACTTGTTCATCAATTCCCATCAAAAGTATATGAAAGTGGTGAGCATATATTCTTTTGGTATCCCCAAGCCGAAAATGCAAAACCTGGCATTTATTTTGTAAAAGTAGCTTCCGGTTTAAAATATGTTACCTACAAATTAATAGTAAAGTAATATGAAAAAAATTGCATTAAGTTTGTTTTTGGTATTGTTTACCACTATTGCCGTATTGGCTTGTGAAATTACACTATCCATTGATGGCAAAGAAAAATCAAAGTATAAAACGGGTGACGAAGTAATAGTAAAAGTTAAAGTAGTATTGATTCACAAAAATTGCAACATCGACATTAAACAGACAAAATTCAACCAAGAAGGTGTTAAAATTCTTAGCGGTACCGATTGGAAAGAAGTTGAACCCGGTGTTTGGGAACGTAAGTTAAAGGTTAAAATTACAGCAGCTAAAGGCGAAAAAGCAAAAATTTCGGCAGTTCGTACTTGCCCTAAAGGTGGAGGAAACGAAAGCATCGAATTTCCGTTATAGCAATAAAAAAAGCCCCTTTAAAGGGCTTTTTTGTTAATGGTTAATAGTTCGTTTTCGGTAATGATATAGTCCATTTGAGCATCGTATTCATCAATGGGTATTTTATCTAAGAGTTGAAAATCAAAGCATATACCTACTCGTATACCCGAAGTTTTAGGTAAAAATTTATCGTAGTAACCTTTGCCTCGTCCCATTCTAAAACCCCTTCTATCAAAAGCCATGCCCGGTACGAGGATGATTTCAATTTTATCAATATTATGAAATGTTTCGCCTATAGGTTCTAAAATACCAAAAGGGGGAACTTTTTGCATGTTATCTGTTCCGGTAAACGGTATAACAACTAATTCATTTTCGTGAATTACGGGCAGTAAAATAGTATATTGAGAGCTATTTTTAATGATCCATTCTTGAATTAGAACTTCATCGGGTAATGACCAGTAGGCCATTATTATACTTGGTTTTTGAATATTTAAAAAGTTTTGAATATGGGTTATAATTTTATGCGATTTATTTTCTAAATCTTGAAAAGTGTATGAACTTTTTAATGTTTTTATATGTTTACGTAGTATTTTTTTTTCTTCCTGAATATGGGTCATATTATGGTAGTTCGATGATTACAATTTTTTTATTATGATTGATTTCTTTTATAAATTCGTTATGAAAAGGAATTAAAATGGATTGATTATTTTTTTCTATTTGGGCTAATGGATTACCTTTAATTGGGATAATTTCGCTAATTTGTCCTAAATATTGTTTTTGGTTATATAATTTATATCCTTGCAAATTTTGGTAAATGGGTTCAATCTTCTTAAGCCAAATTAATTTTTTATCGACATGCAATGGGCATAATACAAATGGTTGTATTTTATCGATATCGTTGTAATCGATGAATTTTAATATAATTGTTTTATCATCAAGAATTTCATACCATTCAACAGAAAAAGGAATGAGCGTTCCTTGATATTGAAGGAACACCCATTCCTTTAGTTTAAAATTTTGAGGTAATGGGAAGTCGAATTCTATAATGACTTCACCTTTAGTTCCATGCGTTTTTTTTATATAGCCTACTTTTTGGCTATTAAAGCAAAGCATGTACTATGCGTTTTCGTTATTTTCTACTTCGTTTGTAGTTTCAGTTTGATTTTCGGATGCTTCGGCTTCTTTTGCTTTTTCTAATTCTTTAGCTTTCTTTTCGGCAATCGCTTTTTGACGTTTTTCGTTAACTTGAGCTTCTGCTTCTAATCTTTTTTTCATTTCATCGGAAGCACTCCTCGATAGGTGATTTTTCTTTTCTTCAATTTTGCGTTCTTTGGCTTGTTTCCAAGCTTCGAATTTAGCTTTAGCAGTAGCTTCGTCGAAAGCTCCTTTTTTTACACCGCCTAAAAGGTGTTTCATATAAATAACCCCTTTGTAGCTGAGGATTGCTCTACATGTTTCAGTTGGAACAGCTCCTTTTTGTAACCAATCGAGTGCTTTTTCGAAGTCTAAATCGATGGTAGCGGGGTTAGTAATAGGGTTATAGGTGCCGATTTTTTCGATGAACTTGCCATCACGTGGCGCCCTACTATCCGCAACTACAATGTAGTAGAAGGGACTTTTTTTCTTACCATGTCTTGCTAATCTAATTTTTGTTGGCATAATTAAATTGTTTAAAATGAGGTTGCAAAGATAATATTTTAAAATGTAAAGACAAAAAAATAATTATAAAAAAGAAACCGCCCTTTTTAGGCGATATTTGATGATACTTGTAGGAACCTTCTTAAAAAAATAAAATTATTGCAATAAAATGTTTATATGTATTAAAAATATAACCATTTCTATATAATTATTTTTCATTATCAATTATTTTTATTAATTTTTCTAAACGATCAAGCCTGTTTTTAATGTCAATAATTGTAAATGATATTTCTTCCTTCACTTTATTTCTATAATATTCTACTGGCTCACTTACTTGCAAATTGTTTTCGTTTTTCCATAGTTCTGATATATCTATATCCAAAATTCTACAAATTTTTTCAATCGTTGTTATGTTAGCCTCGTTAGTTTTTTTTATTCGTTGGTAACCAGAATAACTTATTCCAACCCTAGAACAAAGTTCTTTTATTGAAATATTTTTCCTCTCTCTAACTCTCTCAATTATAGTAAAGTTCATATAATTGTTTTTAAAATTTGGTTATAAAACACATATAATGTCTATTAAAAAGTTGCAAAAATGTATATAAAAATGTATATTTGTCTTTCAAATTAAATATAAAAAGTCAATTTAAACATGACTATTTTAATAATATGTCTTTTAAAGACTAAAAATTTATGTGAATATTAAGCATAATGCTCAATAATATCAACATAGAAAATATGACAGCTGAAGATTTATATTTATGGTTATATTACCAGAAAAATATTTTATTGCATGAAATTCAGAGATTTGCAAAAAATAGTAAAGAGTATTCAGAAGTTTGCGCTTATATTAATGCAATTAATGAAACGCTAAATTATATTGATAAACATAATTTAAAAGTTAAATAAAGATAAAATTTTTTTAAAAAGCTACATTATAATGAAAAAGAGCAGCCGCAAAGCTGCTCTTAAGTGGTACCCGTTGGAGTTGAACCAACGACCTACGGATTTTCAGTCCGTTGCTCTACCAACTGAGCTAGGGTACCGGTTCATTTTTTGTGCCTGCAAAGATACAAAAAAAATGAATGATACAAGTATTTTTCAAAAAAAATATCCACATTAAGCGGATATTTTTATGATTGATTGAATATCAATAATTTATTCAATATTTTTGAATTTGTCTTTTTTGTGTGTTGAATTTAATAATTCAAACAGCTCGTATATTATTGGTTAGGATATGTTTAAATAAACCTTTTTTTATTGTTAAAAAAATTTTGATGCTAATGCGAATCATTTTGAGAGCAATAGGTTTTGAGAATTTAGAAATTTCTCACCAATCTCTTGCTCATGCTCAAAAAGGTTAGAACCTTCAACCCGCTTTAAAACTTCTACATATCACAGAAATTTTAAATGGAAAAACCGTAAAGCGAAGCGTATTGCTCTCTATCGGTTTGCCGCTAAAACCAGGCAGGGAGTTAAAAATTGTTTCCCTATCCTCCGTTAACAGCAATGCTAAGTTAGGAATTACTTTCTTATCTGCAAATCAAGCCCTGATTGGGTTTAGCTGCTGTTAGCGCCTGTGTAGGTATGTTAATATTTCCCGAAAAATTTAGAAATGTCAAAATATATTACCTTTTCTACGCCATCAGCCGTCACTATGGTTATTATATCGTATGGTTTCTTTTTATTATAAGTGAGAGATTGTCCTTTTGAAGTATATCCTGGATAGTTCTGTCTAAGCCATGCATATTCAGCACCGACACCTTTTGATTCACTTCTCTCATTTATTACAATAGCTTTCTCAAATGATGAACCATCATTTTCAGTCGAAGTAGAAATATTTTCTTGATTAATTTGTTCATTCGATAATTTTTTCGTTGTAGAACAAGAGATTATCAAACAGCTAAATGCAAATATTGTTAAAATCTTTCTCAGAGGTTATTGTTATTAAAATGTTTCTCTATCATAAAAATGTTCAAGCGAATTACATTGACGCTAACGGCTTCGGAATTACCTTCGGTGAGAACGCTACGCTTAGTTGGTGCAGCAGAGCCCGATGTTTTGCTTGCAAAACAGTAAAGGGCGAAGCTGCATCCTAATTGGGCTCTTTTACACCAATTCTCGTGATAGAAGCTGTACGCTTCATGCGGGAATAGGCATCGAACAAAGAACGTTATCCAGAGCTCGATTATTTCCGAAGCCGTCCCGAGTATTCGGGAGAGAGCAATAGGTTTTGAGAATTTAGAAATTTCTCACCAATCTCTTGC
>JABUFC010000080.1 GCA_013314715.1 Bacteroidales bacterium
GTCATATTTCCTGATTTTTCTAATTTCATAACGCTAAAATAACCATTATTTCTGGAATTTTAAATAAAAACATCAATAAGTTATTAACAATCACATATTTGCATGTTAATAGCCTTGCAAAGGACTCATTTTTTTAGTTCTTATAGTGTTGAATATTTGATTATTGGAAAAAAATAATAATTTTTTACTAACGAACTAAAAGATATTATCTTTTTTTTTTTTACTTTTGCTAATTCATTTTGGAGAGATGTTGTTAAAGAAAATATTAGCTTTTATAGTTCCGCTTATAGCATATTTTATTTTTCATTCTTGCTCAAGCGATGCTTTTTCGGGCAAGTTAAGTGAAGGAACAATAGAGTATGATATGGATTATTTACAAGATGAAAAAGAAAACCCATTGATTAGTTTATTGCCAACAACGATGACCTTAAAGATAAAAGACAATAATTCTATTCAAAAAATTGAAGGATGGATGGGAGTTTTTCAAATGGCTGGTATTGCTAAGAGAGAGGATAATTATAAAGCAGCGTATCTCAAAATTATGGGCGAAAAGTATGTATTTGAAACAACAATGGATGGACCATCGTTTGGATTCGATGAATATAAAAATATGCGTTTAGAACCTTGCGATTCACAAAAAACTATCGCAGGCTATAAATGTAAAGCCTATAATGTATTTCTGGGTGATTCTGCTAAACCTTCATTTACTATTTATTATACCGAAGATATTCATTTAGATAATCCTAATTGTAATAATCCTTTTCAGCAAGTTAAAGGAGTATTACTCGATTATCAAATGAATTTTCAAAAAATTCCTGTACATATTATAGCTAAGAAAGTAACAAAAGAAGAAATCCCTGATGACGAATTTGTTGTTCCAGACGGTTTTCAAAAAGTTTCAAAAGAAAAAATTCAAGAAGTTATTAATAATTTAATGTAATCTAATATGAAAAAACTATTCTTATTCAGCGTTCTAAGTGTTTTAATGTTATCGTTAAATGCTCAAAAAGGTAAAAACGATACAGGTTTTGAAGGTACAATTACATATTCAGTAACGACCGAAGGTGAATTTGATGCTAATACAAAAGCTCAATTACCTACCGAAGTTGTTTGGACTTTTAAAGGTCCTAAATCGTCCATGTTAATGAAAACAGGATTTGGAAATATAACCATATTAGCAAACGCAGATAGCAAAGAACAAGTTGTGCTTTACGATATGATGGGACAGAAAATGGCAATTAAATCAACCAAAGAAGAGACTGAAAAAGCATTAGCCGAAATCCCAGAAACAAAAGTAACTGAAACAACCGAAACCAAAAAGATTTTAAATTATAATTGTAAAAAAGTACAAATTAGCGACGATAAAAATAATGTAATGGATGTTTACATTACTGATGAAATTCAGGTTCCAAATGCAAATTGGAATACACAATATAAAAATGTTAAGGGCCTCATGTTAGAATATTCGCAAAAAGGCAATCCCGATAGCGATGCTAAAATGATATTCACTGCAAAAGAGATTAAAAAGTCGAAAGTAAAAGACGCCGTTTTTGAAATTCCTTCAGATTTTAAACAAATGTCGATGACAGAATTTAAACAAATGTTTGGAGGAGGCGAAGAATAAAATTGATTTTAAAGAGAACAAAAAATCCTCTAATTTTAGGGGATTTTTTAATTTTATTAACTGAGTTAGATGGCTATCAAGAAAAAAGAAAAAGATATTGAAAACGAAAATTTTGTGAATGAAGAAGAAAAATCTTCTTTTAATTTTATTCAATTTCTGAAAGATGAGCGAACCCGATATATTACTTCGTTAATATTATTATTCTTTTCGGTTTTTCTTATTTTTTCTTTTTTTTCTTATGTTTTTACATGGGCTGACGACCAAAGTAAAATTACACAACCTTTTTTTAAATTTTTATTCGATGCCAATATCGATGCTGAAAATTGGGCAGGAAAGTTAGGTGCATACGTTAGCCATATATTATTTCACAATACATTTGGTATTGCTTCACTATCGCTTATTATTTTATTAGTTACGATTGCTCTAAGAATTGTAAATGTTAAGTTAATTTCTGTTACAAAACTCATCCGATACCTTATATTTATTACATTATGGTTATCATTATTTTTAGGTTATTGGTTCGAAGTTAAATATTTTTATTTAGGAGGAGCGTATGGTTATTACTTAGCTAAATGGTTCAATGCAGCAATAGGTAAATTAGGCACCATTACATTATTACTCGTAAGCGCATTTGCCTTTATCATTATTGCATTTAAAGAAGCATTACCTGCCTTAAAAAATTTTTTCCACCGTTTTAAGAAAGCTCCTGCTATTGTAGCTGTCGATGAGGAATCAATATCTGAAAACAATGAAATGAACCATGTTGAAGAAAATAATGAATTACAAAATATTGAAAATGAAATAGAATTATTAACAAAAAATAAAGAAGAAACAATACCAGTTGAGACAAAAGAAGATACTATAGAAGAAAATATTACTACTGTTTTAGTTAAAGAAATTCCATCCGAAAAAGAAGGCGATGTAAGTCTAATTATTGAAAGAGTTCAGGATGAAACTAAAGAACCCTATCAACTTAGTCAGGATTTAGTTGAAAAATATGGCGAGTATGATATTCGTTTAGATGCTCCGAAATATCAATTTCCAAGTTTAGATTTATTAGAGGAACATAACGAAGATAATATTCAAGTTAGCGAAGAAGAATTGTTAGCTAACAAAAATAAAATTATAGAAACACTAAAAAATTATGGAATACAAATAAATCAGATTAAAGCAACAATTGGTCCTACAGTTACATTATATGAAATCGTTCCAGCTCCTGGGGTTAAAATTTCTAAAATAAAAAACCTCGAAGACGACATTGCACTTAGTCTTGCAGCTCTTGGTATTAGAATTATTGCTCCCATCCCTGGCAAAGGAACAATAGGCATAGAAGTGCCCAATCAGAATCCTCAAACAGTTTCGATGAAATCGGTTATTGGTAGCAGCCGTTTTCAAGAAAGCAAACACGAATTACCCGTAGCATTGGGCAAAACCATCCAAAACGAAGTATTTGTATTCGACTTAGCTAAAGCACCTCATTTGTTGGTTGCAGGAGCAACAGGGCAGGGTAAATCGGTTGGATTAAATGCAATTATTACTTCGCTTTTATATAAAAAGCACCCTTCTGAATTGAAAATTGTGATGATAGATCCCAAAAAAATTGAGCTATCCGACTATGCAAAAATTGAAAATCATTTTTTGGCTAAATTACCCGACGAAGATGAACCCATTATAACCGATGTTCAAAAAGTTAAAAATACCTTGAAGTCATTAACCGTTGAAATGGATAAACGATACGATTTATTAAAAGAGGTGGGGGGGATTCGAACAATAAAAGAATATAACGAAAAACTAAAAAAACGTGAAATAAATCCGGCAAAGTATCCCTACATGCCATATATAGTAGTGGTAGTCGACGAGTTTGCCGATCTTATTATTACTGCAGGTAGAGAGATTGAAGAACCCATTGCACGAATAGCACAACTTGCAAGAGCCGTTGGTATTCATTTAATTATTGCAACACAACGACCTTCAACAAACATTATTACAGGGTCGATAAAAGCAAACTTTCCAACCCGAATCGCTTTTAGAGTAACTTCGATGATCGATAGCCGAACTATTATTGATGCACCTGGTGCCAACCAGTTAATAGGGCGTGGTGATATGCTCATATCAATGGGCAGTGATATGGTACGAGTGCAATGTGCTTTTGTTGACGCTAAAGAAGTAGCTCGTATTGTAGACCATATTTCTAAACAACAAGCACCAGCTAATCATTTTTATTTACCTCAAGTTGTTGACGAGCCTTCGCTAAATTCGAGTCTGGAGGGTCTTGAAAATGGCAAAATGGACGATTTGTTCCCTGATGTAGCACGTTTAATAGTAACTTCACAAATTGGAAGCACTTCGCTTATTCAAAGAAAATTTTCTATTGGATATGCGCGTGCAGGTCGAATAATGGATCAACTCGAAGAAGCTAAAATTGTTGGACCACAAGAAGGAAGTAAAGCACGACAAGTTTTAATTCAAGATTTAAATTATTTGGAACAGATTTTGAAAGATTTAGGTTTTTAAAAAAATGTAGTATGAAAGTATTATGGTTATTTTTATTCATGTTTTCAATTTTGCTTTTGAAAGCTCAACAAACAACTCCTTCAGCTGATTATAAAGAAGTTGATCCAAAAGCAAAAAGCATATTAGACAAGGTATCAGCAAAAAACAAAGCATATAAAACGATTAAAGCTGAATTTGCAATAATTCTTGAAAATAAAAAAGAGAATATAAAAGATGCTAAAAAAGGAACGATCTGGATTAAAGGAAATAAATATAAGGTCGATTTAGCTGCATCTACTATTTTTTTTGATGGTAAAACACAATGGACTTATATGAAAGAAGCTAATGAGGTTAATATTACCGATCCAGATCCGAAAGACGATAATACATTAAATCCAGCAAAAATTTTTTCAATTTACGAAACAGGCTATAAGATTCGATTTATTAAAGAAAAATTCGAGAAAAATAGAGCATTATACGAAATAGAACTTTATCCTAAAGACTTAAAAAAAGAGTTTACAAAAATATCACTCAAAATAGACAAAGATAAATCACAAATATTTAGCATGAAACGTTACGGTAAAGATGGAACCGATTTTTATCTTGAAATGATTAGCATTAAAACCAATGAAGAGATGGCCGATTTGATGTTTGTGTTTGATAAAACAAAATATCCAAAGGTTGAAATAAACGATATGCGCGATTGATATGAAATTTATTGAATTGGTTGAGAAACGTCAAAGCGATAGAAAGTATATTCAAAAAAAGATAACTGATAATGATATTTATACAATAATAGAAGCTGCAAGATTAGCTCCTTCGGCAAGTAATTCCCAGCCATGGACTTTTATTGTAGTTAAAGATGAAAATATTAAAAAACAATTGGCAGAAGCTACCATATCAAAAGGACTACCCATTAACAAATTTGCTTATGATGCAGCTATAATAATTGCTATTGTTATAGAAAAAGCTAAAACACTAACCCGTTTAGCGGGTTGGATCAAAAAACGCGATTTCCCATGGATTGATATTGGAATAGCGGCCGAACATATTTGTTTGCAAGCAACAGAACTTGGTATTGGAAGCTGTATCATTGGATGGTTTGATGAAAAAAAAGTTAAACAAATACTACATGTACCATCGAATAAACGTATTGGTTTGCTTATTACATTAGGTTATACACCCAATGACTATTATCATCGTCAAAAAGTTAGAAAATCAATGGATAAAGTATTAAAGTTTAATTCTTATTGATCTTTATTAAAAAAATTTTTATACATAAATAATTTTATTGGGATCTAAAATATTTTCACCGTCCCAACGATATGCCGTTAAATAACCACCTTTGGCGCCACCAAAATCGAGGCAACATTTTGTTGGGTTTGTTAAATAAGGGTATCCACGTAAGTTGTAATGCCCAAAGAAAATAGGTCTGCTGGTCGTATTAATTTTTAGAGTATTTATATCTATTTTGTTTTGCAAATTCGATGGAAAATGTTCAGTTTTGTGAGTAAAAAGCTCGCTTATAGGCGTTTCTTGATTATTCTCCCACCATTTATATCTAAAAAAAGTAGTTTTATGGCTATTATTAATATTTATTTTGATGGTGATTCCCATAATAGCTTTATTGAGCGGTTCTTTATATTCCGGGTTAGTATTAATAAACTCTATCATGTTTTTTACAGTATTATGAGAGCTTAAAAATTGATGATGGTTCTCGTCCCAAATAGCATGAATGGCGATTGCCTTTTCAAATTCGATAAATATTGGTAATTGTAATATCCAATCAATATATGGATATAAATCTTCTTTTTTATTGTTAAATTCAATATATAAAGGAAAATAATCGCGTTGAAGATAATACCATAAAGTGTTTTTATTGTTTATTGTCTTGTGATAAAGTAGGGCTAAAAAATACTCGTGATTACCTGCAATAATAAAGGCTTGCTGTTTTATATGCATTTGAAATAGTGTATA
>JABUFC010000081.1 GCA_013314715.1 Bacteroidales bacterium
ATGAAAATAAAATCACGTTGGCAACCAACATTTATGGCATACAAATAACGAACAATACCACCGGAACCGGTCAAAGTAGCGGCTTACTAATAGGCTTAGCCGCTAATGGCAATGCACGTATGGTACAGCAGGGGCAGCAAAGCATATCGTTAGGTACCAACAACGTCGATGTATTGATATATGGCACCACTGCTAATGGCACTAAAACGTTTGAACAAAACAATTGTGGTTCTATTACAGCGTCAAAACAAGGTTTTCAATCTTCGTCAGCTTGTAGTTGCAATAATTTAATAAGCGATAAAAGTTGTGATTTAAATTTGTTTCCGATAAACTTATATATTTATACACAAAACAATGTCGAATTTGTAGATTTAGGCACTACAATAAATTTTTACTCATCTTATACTGATGGTCAAGCATATTATTGGGAAATATTTGATAACAATAATAATCTTATATATTCTCAAAATACATTCAGTTGGACTTTTTCTTACTCTTTTTCTTCTGTAGATACCTTTTATATTACAGTAACAGTTGACAATATGACTTCTCCTAAGTATCGAATAATAGTAAGTAAACTTAACTGCGTATGCAGCGGTTTTTCTATAGGTTCAACTTGTCATGTAATTAAAACAAATCAATATGTTAAATTTTGGAATTTAGGATATGTTCCTGATGAAATAAAAAACGATAGTTGTATTAAAAATAATTATGCTTCGCATGCAAGTTGTTATGCTCCTACAGGTCGTCGTTGGATTACTGCTTATGGTACACCTTATGAATATAAAACTGATATTTATCCATGGGGAGGTACATATCCTCCTGATCCTTGGTATTATACAACTTCCTTTAGTCATGGTGGGAAATATTCAATAAAATATGAAATAGCCATGAGAATAAATTCACAGCAACCGAAAATGAAATTATCACTCACAAATAAGCCTTGCTCTTTATTCGAATGGCGTATTCCATGTGACCTTAATTTAAAAATTAAAAAATAATTACACATGAAAAAATTAGCAACATTTTTTTTTACAATGATTACCATAACTATGTCCGCTCAATTTTATATGGAATTAGGGAGTGGTTATGCTTTTCCGACTCAAAAAAGCAAAACAACTTTTGATTATAATAATTTTTACAAAATAAGTAACATATATTCAGGTATATTTTATAAGGGACTTGTTGGATATAAATTTAAAAGTAACTTAATTATAGAATTGAATTGTGAATATAACCCAAAGTCAAATAATATTTTAAATTATTCAAAAAGTTTTAAAACAATTTCCTCATCTTCATATTTTAACTACTCTACTAATGAAGATTATTACTTACATGGTCCATCTTTTTTTGATGGTTCGTATATTTCATTTATTCCAAAAGTTTCATATAGTTACATTAGAAATAATTTCAGCATATCAGTTGGATGTGGCATAGGATATTACTTGTTAAATTATTATAATTACACATATCAAAATACTATCTCTCAATTTTTTCGCAATGGTAGTTTACAATTCAAAGAAACAGTAAATGGACAATCGTTATATCAGTTTACCGAAGAAAACTATACGGCTAATGTCAATTTTAAAATAAGTTTAGCTTTATATAAAAGTATAAACATCTTTTTAGAAGCTAACGCAAATCTACTTAAACTAGAGCATGATGTTGGTTCTAAGTTTGTTTATTTTAAGTTTCATAAAGAAACTTTTGATATTAGTAGCAATCCTCAAACAACAATCATTGATTTTGATAAGAAAAATATTCAATTAGGCAGACAACTTTTAATTAATGGTAACATAGATGTGTATAAAGCTTCTGATTTATCAAAGCTTGTTTTTACTCAAATTGGCATTCGCTATACATTTAGCAAAAAAGAGAAAAAAGAATAAGTTAAACCAGTCTATTAACTTAACGAATATTCCCTTATTAAACTCAAATGAATATTCAGTAATCTCGTTCTTAGACCTTTGCAAAACTATATACAACAACAATATGCGTTATTGCAATTAAAGAGTTTTGCAAAAGTATCGAAATAAAGTTTTTTGGCTTTAAAAAAGTTTTTTTTTTTGAATAAAATCGTCCAGTAATTTGAATAATTACCTTAAAAAATTCAATTTTAAGCCCATATTTTTGGTATATCGAAAAATTGAAATAATTTTGCAAAGGTTCAATTATTAAAAATTATTTTGGACGGACATGACAAAAAATTAAAAGTTCGTTTGAAGATTTGTATTTTTTTATTTAACTTTGTAACGAATGATGATTAAAAATCATACATATCCACCCAATTTAGGAAATATTGTATGATTTTATCATACATATAAACGAGATAGAGAGCAATACGCTTCGCTTTACGGTTTTTCCATTTAAAATTTCTGTGATATGGAGAAGTTTTAAAGCGGGTTGAAGGTTCTAACCTTTTTGAGCATGGGCAAGAGATTGGTGAGAAATTTCTAAATTCTCAAAACCTATTGCTCTCTCCCGAATACTCGGGACGGCTTCGGAAATAATCGGGCTCTGGATGACGTTCTTTGTTCGATGCCTATTCCCGCATGAAGCGTACAGCTTCTATCACGAGAATTGGTGTAACAGAGCCCGATTAGGATGCAGCTTCGCCCTTTACTGTTTTGCAAGCAAAACATCGGGCTCTGCTGCACCAACTAAGCGTAGCGTTCTCACCGAAGGTAATTCCGAAACCGTTGTGGGCTATTGTAGAAATCGAAAAAAAAGAAAAACAAATGGATTATATTAGAAAACAGATTGACCAAAGAATAGACTTTTTACAGACTATGGGCGACAAAAATGCCCTTAAACAACACTTTCAAGCAAGGTTTGAATATGTATTAGTTTACTTGTTGGCTTATCTTTGGAACAAAAATTTGGACAAACTTGATTACGAAGACAAAGAGTTTGTTTTTCAATCAGTTATTAAGCCGACAATCGGTAGCATTGTTGCGATTTGTCGCAAACTTGATATAGAAAAAGAGATTTTCAAAAAAAGTAAGTTAAGTCAGGCATTAGACAAATATCCATCTGTTAGAAATGAATTGCTTGGACACGGCTTTGTCTATGAAGATGCCCCAGAAAAGTTGCTTTTAGCTTTACAAGAGCTTTACAACTCTGTTTTAGATGCAGATTTACCAATCCTTAAGGATAGTATAGATTTGGTGTATGTAACCAATATTGAAAATATAACCTTCAAAGGTATTTTGTATAAAAGTGACGGAGCAAGTTATGCCCCTTGGAGTTGCCCAAAAACAATTGCTTCTTTTGAATTAGGCAGTTTGTACGCAAGTACAGGACTGAATACATATTTCAGGCTATCCCCTTTTATTGAAATCACATCTTACGGAAAAGAGCTTTACTTTTTCAACTGCATTGATGAAAAATTACTTGGGAAGGTAAAATATAACCGTTTGCTTGACACAGGCATATTTTTTAAAGAGTGGGTAGAATTATGCGAATTAGACGTTACTAACGATGGAATTAAAGTCAAAAGTCATAACGGTACAATACGTAATATTTATGAAAATAATTATAGAAAGTACATTGATATAGGTATCAAAGGTAAATTAAAAACATTTCTCGTTCGAAATAATGCTTCGGTTTGTGCTACTGTTTGGGGACACGGAGGGGTTGGAAAAACTGCAACAATCCAAAGTCTTTGCGAAGATTTAGCTAACGATGAGAAAAAGTTTTTTGATTATATATTATTCCTTTCTGCAAAAGATAGACGATACGATTATTATACTGGTAAGATTGAAGAAATAAATGACAGAATAGCTACGTTCTCAGATTTGATTAAAAGTATTAACAAAATTCTTTTCAATATTGAAAACGACGATCCAAGGGATTTTATTGAGATAAAAGAGAAAAAAATATTTTTGGTTATTGATGACTTTGAAACATTCCCAAAAGAAGAAAAAGATAAAATAGAAGAATTTATATCTGAACTTAATACCAACTATCATAAGGTAATTATCACTACACGTGCAGCAAACATTAATATTGGTCAAGAGTTTCAAACTAATGAACTCACAGAGCAAGAAACTATAAAATTTTTATTAGAAGTTATTAAAAATGAAGAGATTGGAAATTATGAAGTGATAAAGCGTCAAATCGAAAATTCTGATAAAAGCCGCAAAGTATTTGAAATTACAAGTGGGAGACCTTTATTTATATTTCAATTCGCCTTTATTCTTGGCCAACGTGGCTTAGAAGATGCATTGAATTTTAAGATTAAGGAAGGGAATACTGCTATTAATTTCCTATTTGGTAGAATTTATGATTACCTTTCACCCAATGCAAAAGATTTGTTTGTTGTTCTTAGCCTTTTGGTAACCCAGGACGATTTAAGCAATGTAATTCAAAAGGCACAATATATTTTAAATCTTGAACACGAAATAGACGCTTTCAATTCAGCTGTTAATGAATTAGTAAAACTTAAAATTCTCAAAATAGATGATGAACGTAAATTCTTTGAGATTTACTCTAAAGAGATATTTCAAATTATGAGCGATTATTATGAAAAAAGACCAGCAAATCAAAGAAAAATTTGGGAACAGAGGAGAAATCAGGTTAACAGAGATAGGTCATTAGACGTAGAAAATTCTCTTTTATTAACAGCTAATGCAAATCGTCTTGCTAAAAATGAAATTGAAGTAATTGATAGTTACAAACAAATCATTAATAGAGCAACAAGCCCTCTCGATGTCAAACTAACTGCGATTTTGAATTTGGCGGCTTATCTTGTTGATAGAGGCAAAAAGGAAGATGCTCTAAAATATTTGGATGATTATAGTTTTCACTTCAATAAGAATGCTCAAAAAGGTTCAAAAGAAAAATTACATTACGCAACATTCACAAAGATGTGGGCAACATACTATTGGGCAAACGGTACAAGAGAACAAAAACAAAAGGCGATTGCGATATTACTTGCGTATGCTTCATCAGGTTTCAACTTTAATGAAAACATAGATTTTGAAATTGCTGGCATGCTTCTTCAGTATCGCTCAATTATTGTAGTTTCAGATTGGCAAGAATTAAAAGAGAAAAGAAATTACAATGAAATTAGTGTTAATGAGTTTAATTCTATTCGGAAGAAACAAAAACAAGAATGTAAAGATATACACGACAAACAAGGTGTAATTCTATATAATACAGTAGTAACTAAAAAACTTGAAGATATTTCTTCTGGAGCAAGACAGAATGTAATTGCAGGTTTGTATAGTTTTTTAGAAGTACTTGTAAGGCTTCAAAAATTTGACCTGGCTTTGAAGATATGTGAGTTTGTATTTTATTGCGCACCGAAGAACTTTCATCCACAGTTCAAAAAACAACAGGAATGGATTCAAAGTCTACTTTAAAAAAAAAGTTAAAAAGCCATGAAGCCAATGATAGGACTGACGAGATTGGTGAGTTTGGAATGAAATTGAAAGAAGCGTTAAAAAAGAAAAAATGAAAACAGCCCACAACAGCGGGCATGTGACAATAGCGGGTGAAATGGTATTTCGAAAGACTGTGCTTCTAAGAAACTTAGTGATAAACTGACAGGAAAGTGCTTCTAATCCGCTACTGCACATACACGCAACCGATAGAGAGCAATACGCTTCGCTTAACGGTTTTTCAATTTAAAATTTCTGTGATATGGAGAAGTTTTAAAGCGGGGTGAAGGTTCTAACCTTTTTGAGCATGGGCAAGAGATTGGTGAGAAATTTCTAAATTCTCAAAACCTATTGCTCTCTCCCGAATACTCGGGACGGCTTCGGAAATAATCGGGCTCTGGATAACGTTCTTTGTTCGATGCCTATTCCCGCATGAAGCGTACAGCTTCTATCACGAGAATTGGTGTAACAGAGCCCGATTAGGATGCAGCTTCGCCCTTTACTGTTTTGCAAGCAAAACATCGGGCTCTG
>JABUFC010000082.1 GCA_013314715.1 Bacteroidales bacterium
TTGGCAATGGCTTGTTTTTTCTCAAACTCGTAGTTCATTTCGGCGTGAAGTTGTTGCTTCTTTTTTTCGTCGTTGGTAATGCTGTCTCTTGCTACAATATATTTTTTATAGTGTTCAAGCGCAAGTTTGTAATTACCAATGGTATCATAGAGCTGAAATAAACCTAGTTCTGCTAATTTTTTTGATTCTAATACACCAATACTATCGCTATATTCGATGGCTAGCTTTAAAGAATTTTCTGCCTTATTAAAATTACCTATTTGGGTATAAGCAACACCAATGTTTCCTAGAGTAATGGATATCCCTTTCTTGTCATTTATCTTTTGAGAAAGTTCTAAAGATTTTAAATAATATTTTAATGCTTCAGCATAATTCTTTTGAATGTTGAATATGTTGCCGATGTTGTTAAGTATTAATGCAATACTATAATTATTACCAGTTTCTTTTTCTATTTCTAAAGCTTCTAAGAAATATTCTAAAGCTGTTGAATAATTTGATAGGTTAAAATATACATATGCTAAATTGTTTTTAATTTTTGAAGAAAATGATAAGTCTCCAATCTCATTAGCAATCTTTAATGATTTTTGATAATATTCTAATGCTTTATCATTATTTTTTTGTAAATTATAAATATTGCCAATGTTATTTAAAATATTAAGAACAGCATGTTTATTATTCACTTCTTCTGCAATTTTTAATGCTTTAAAAAAATGTTCAATTGCCTTTGGATAATTGGTTTGAGAAAAATAAACAAGTCCAATATTATTAAGTTTGTTTATAAGACCTAATTTATCGCCAAGTTCTTCTGATATATGTAATGCTTTGTAATAATATTCAAGTGCTTTGGCATAATTGCCTTGGTCGTCATAGACCATGCCCATTGCATTGTATGCACTCGAAATACCTTTTTTATACTTTATTACTTCACAAATTTTTTGCGAATTTGAAAAGTTTCTTAAAGCTAATAAATAATTGCCACGGTCATAATAAACAAAACCAATATTAAGATAAGCATCAGCAATACCTTTAATGGCTGCTTTTTTTATTGAAATAATGTTATTTGTCTTTTTATCATGTGTTAAAATAGTGGATATTTTTAATGCTTGCTGAGCATATATTAATGAAGTATCTAAAGATCCTAATGTTTCGTATATATCGCTTAAATCGTTTAGGTGGTTAATTTTTGCAGTATCATGTTTGTCTTTTTTTAAGAGAGCTTGAAGCGAGTCGATTTT
Source organism: Bacteroidales bacterium (assembly GCA_013314715.1). NCBI lineage: Bacteria > Pseudomonadati > Bacteroidota > Bacteroidia > Bacteroidales > Bacteroidales bacterium. The sequence continues at coordinate 1,236 of JABUFC010000082.1, forward strand.
AAATCTATAATTTTGTGAAAAACAATTTATTTTAGGAATGTAAAAATTTAAAAATATCAGTAATAAAACCAAAATAAAAAAATTAGATTTTATTTTATTTTTAATAGCTTTCATATATTAAATGTTAATGCCAATTATCTATTATTTTAATTGATTTTTATTCCTACTACGGTAATATCGTCGGTTTGTTCTTCGTTTCCAATCCACTGCACAATGGTTTCTTCGAATGCTTGTTTTTGTTCGTTCATGGGTTTATGGGCATTTGCTAAAATAAGTTCTTTAAAACGCTTGTACATAAATTTTTTGCCATGTTCGCCCCCAAATTGGTCGGCATAGCCATCGGAGAAGAGGTAGAGCATATCGCCTTGTTGGAGTTGTATTTCATGATTTGTAAAATCTTCCATATGTTCGTAAATGGCAACTGGCATCTTATTTCCTTTGTACTCTATGAGTTGATGTGTTAACGAGTTGGTTATTTGATGTGATGATAAGAAGAAGGGTTGATGAGCTGATGATGATTCATTTTCAATTTTTTTTACAAGATAGAGCGGATTATTGGCTCCAGCGAATTGGCATTGTAATGTTGTTTTGTTGATGGCTATAAGGGCAATGTCCATTCCGTCTTTTTGTGAGTTTAAATTTATTGTTTGTTTGAGTGCCTCGATAATGTAAGTCCTCAGTATATTCAGTATTTCTGATGGTATTGTGATTTCTTTTTTCTTAACAATATCATTTAAAAACGATATTCCTAGCATACTCATAAATGCTCCTGGTATGCCATGACCTGTACAGTCGGCAACGGTTATTACTATTATTTCTTCTTTACTTTTGGGGGAAGTTATAGAGGCTGCCCAATAAAAATCGCCACTAACTATGTTACGAGGTTTAAACAATACCATTGAATTGGGAAATAAGCTTTCTATCATCTCGCGTGATGGGAGCAAAGCCTGTTGTATTCGTTGAGCATAAGAAATACTATCATTTAAATCTTTAAGTATATGCTCTATTGTTGTTTTTTGGTGTTCAATTTCTTCTTTTTGTTTAACAACTTCTTGTGTTCTTAATTTAACAAGCTCTTCGAGTTTTTTGTTTTTTGCAATAAGTCGCTGTGAATTAAAATAAACGATAAGATATATAAAAAGTGCTGCCATTAAAAAATAAATCAAATATGCCCACCACGATCGATACCAAGGTGGTAGAATTTTTATGAACAAGGTTACTTCATCGCTTAAAACGTTTTGTGCATTTTTTGCACGAATAAAGAGGGTATATTCACCTTCATTAAGATTGTTTAAAGCAATTTGTGAATGGTTATTCCAAAGAGAAAATGATTCGTCGTTACTGCCTTTTAAACGCCATGAATATAGTAGGGTAGAGTTATTATCGATGTATAATGACGAAAGGTTTATTTTTATAGAATTTAAATTAAATGGCAATGTAAGTGTATTATTAACATTTAATGGAGACCAAAATCCTAAAACAGAATCGTTAGATATTTCTATTGAGCTAATAGTAAATTGTGGTTTTTGGAGGTTAAATTTATTTAACTTTAATTTATCAATTCTTGCTAAGCCATCATCGGCGCCAATCCAAATTTCGGAGTCGGTAGTCATTATATAATTTAATCGTCCTAAATCGATGGTTTTAAACCAACGATTATCGGCAATACTATCATTATTAACATGATATAAATAATTTTCAATTGCTATGTAAGAATCGTTTTGGCGAGCTTCCACTGCAGTAATGGATTTACCTTTTATGTTTTTAGGATAATTAATTACATCAAAATAGCCTTTAACTTCATTATTTAATGTGTCACCTGTTATTTGTTTTATCTCCTGTGGACTTATGAATTTTAAAAAGCCAGTAGCCGTTGCAAAAAGAATATCGTTATATAAAGCATAAGGGCAAATCCAATCGTTGGGAAGTCCATCTTCTAAGCCTTTATAATGAATTACTTGATTATTATTAGACTTGTTTAATATAAGTTGAAACACTCCTTGGTTTTTTGAACCAATCCAAACGATATGGGCATTTTTTTCTTTTTGAACAACCGCTCCGTATGCATTCACTTTTAAATCGGTCCAATGTTGTATTAGTTTATTACTATTGCAATCGAATAGTTTGGTTCCATTAATTCCTATTGTCAACAGTTGATTTAAATGGTCTAGCAAAACTAAAGAGGTGTATGGTTCTTTAGAGATTTGTTTTGTAATACCCGATAATTCCATTTTCCACAGACCTTGGTCGCTGGCGAACCACATGTTTTTTTTGTTTGATACTATGCTCCAAACAGCGTTTTTAATTTCTTTTATTTCTTTGAATGTTTTTTTATTTGCATTTTCCATTTCAAACAGTCCATCAGTGGTGCCAATAAAAAGATTCCCATTAAATTTATTTATACAATAAACGTTGCCCGTTAGTCCCAATTTTTCGTTTAAATATGAAATATACGATGTATATTGAACTTGACTTATACCCTTTTGTGTTGCCAACCATAAATTTCCGTAATAATCTTGTACTAAGTCGTGAATTTCGTTTGACAATAATCCTTGTGTTGAAGTATAATGAGCAACTACAGATAAATTCGTATCTATAACAATAACACCATTTTTTATTGTAAATAAAGCAATATTGCCATCGGCTAAACGTTGCGCCCCAATTATCATTGCATTTACAAAGAATTCTTTTTGCTGTTTAGATAGTATTGGGACAAAAGTATCTTGTTTCCATTCAAAAAATCCATCTTCCTGTGTAATGATTATTTTTGAATACTTCTTAAATGGCAATATGGCAAATACTCCAATATTGGCAAAAGTTTGTGAATGGGGTATGAACACCATACCCTTTGAACTGATTTGTAATAAACCTTCGTTTCGTTCACGAACAACTATTTTATCATCTACCTTAAATGCAAGATGAAAAGAGGTTTGAGGTTTAATGGGCACTATCGTTTTTTTATCGTAAATATAAATGGCTTCGTCGGTTTGAAAATAAATTTTGTTATTCAATACAAGTATTTTCCAAATAGGGTTGATGAGGTTGATTTTATGTTTTTCAGCAAGCGATTCATATTCCCAAAAACCGTTTTTATTTGCTTTTAAATAACCAAAATCGTTGGTACATCCGACATAGATATTGTCATTTGCAAAAGTTAATGAAGTAACATATGTCCCTGATCTAACTGGAATAAAATTCCATCGGTATCCGTCGAATTGTAAAATACCATAAGCACTTCCAGCATATAAAAATCCGTTTTTGTCAATAGTTACTGAATGAATGTAATTTGAGTATTGAACACCATAATGTTTGGATGTAAAATTTTTAATAGGTTGCTGAATCCATTGAGCCCATGTAAAAATATAGTTAAAAATTAAAAAGAGAAATACAGCAACCTTAATCATTTTATTTCTTTAATTTGAACTCTTTATTCACCCATTTTTCAAGATAATCAGCATCCATAGGTCCATAAAATTGATTTACAAAGTCGTAAATTTCAGCTATTTTTTTTTCGTATGAATCGTTGGCTAATGCATCTAAAATAATCTTAATTTCTGACTTTAATTGCTCTCCGCTTATGAAACTGAGATTAAAAGAAGATAAATATGTGGCTTTGGTATTATCGCCCATTATTTCGTAGTAATAGAGCTTCATTTCACTAACATCGGGATTAGGAATAGGATTGCCATCGATAGTGTATAGTTTATTTTTATCAATTACTAATGTGTCTGATTTAAATGGAAGTTTTTTATTTATTTCTTCGCCTTTATATGTGTATCGAATAAAAAAATAGGCACGATCATTCATTGGGAAAAGTGTTTGGTTAATTTTAATTTCTAACTTATCGATAATAAATAAATGTTTATCAAATAATGAAATAAGCTGATTTTTTGAGTCGATCGATGTATGTAATGCTCCGCGTGATTTGACAGAACTGATCGCGGGTGCAAAAGCAGCTTTAGAAAAAGCATTCGAGGCATTTTGTTCGGTTAATATGATTCTTCCAAATTTAGGATTGATTAGTGCAGCACGAGAGTTTGGAATTAAAAATGCAAAATGGTCGTCGCTACTTACTTCAATTCCACTTTGTAGTTTAATGTTTGCTTTTTTAGCTAAAATTTCGCCATTCACACTAATTACCTTATATGGATTTTGTCCATAAATACTATATTGAATGAATAATAAGATCAAAAATAAACTTATTTTCATGTGTAATTATTTTTTAATTTTTAAATTAAGGTCACATGGAATACGCCATTCGAATAAAGAGCAAGGCTTATTTGTGAGTGATAATTTCATTTTCGGTTGCTGTGAATTTATTCTCAT
>JABUFC010000083.1 GCA_013314715.1 Bacteroidales bacterium
ATTATCGATATTATCGCCACCAATAATGGCTATTCTAATATTAGAAAATACTGGATATGTAAAATAAAAATGATTATCAAAAGTAATTGGGAAATCTGCTATTTCTATTTTGCCCTTTGTCCATCCTTGAGTTTTATTTGTAAATTTAAAAGTTACTTCTTGGCTTTGTTGACTTTTGAGGTTAATGGTAGCTAACGATTTTAGTGTATCATTTAATAGTAAACGTACAGGAATATGGTTTAAATCGGTAGAACTATAATTCGTAATTTTTGCATTAATATGCTCAATATTGCCTAAAACATGATTAGGCTGATTCATCCAAATAGAATCGATACATAAATTTGAATTTATTTCGCCTTGTTGATAAAACAAATAGACTTTTTGTTCTTTCATATTCTGCCATTGAGCATAATCGACTGCATATTTTTGTCCATCAGTAAAAAAAGCTAATTCAGTTTTGTTTTCTATATGAAGTGCATCTTTTGCTTTTTTAAATGTATCAAACACATATGACCATGTATGTAAATCAGATGATGGTTTTATTTCATTTATTTTTTTTTGTACTTCTTCAGACGATAATAATTTTGAAACGGACTCATTCATGCCATGGTAGTATAACAAATATCGCGTATTTATTGGCATAGACTGAATAAAGGCGATAGCATTACTTTTAGCTTGATCGAGAAGCGATGTATGTTCGCCCTCTCGAGTCATACTAAATGTATTATCGATATATATACCTATAACCTTATTTTCAGTATTATTAAGCTTTTTATTATCAGCTATAAAAGGCTGTGAAAATGCAAATACTAAAGATAAAATAAATAAAATTCGTAATAAAAGAATAATAAAACTTCGGAGCCGCTGCTGCGAACGTGATTGTTTAATAACATTATCAAGCAAAGCTGTATTGCTAAATAAAACCGTTTTATAACGTCTAAAATAAAATAAGTGAATAAGAATCGGAATACTTATAAGTGTACTAAACCATAATACCCATGGATAAAGAATTGCCATTTTTTTGTTGTAAAATTACATAAAATTTTTAGCTATTATTTGCTCTTTTTGACGAACCAATTCTAAAGTATGTAATTTAAAAATATTTAAAAAGTTTTTACTACAAGTTTGCCTATGAATTTATTATTAACAAAAATTCCATAAATTCCATTGTCTAATTTTGTATTATTAAGCATTGATTTACCAATGGAATTGATTATTTGAACACGATCATTAGGTTTCAATCCCTTAATATTAAAATAACCATTATAAGATGGGTTTGGAGTAATAATGTATTCATCATTTTGTTCTAAACAATTATTTGAAATAACATCAAACGAATGTACATCTCCATTAAAATCTACTTGTTCGAGTTTATAATAAACATTTCTGTTAAAATATTCTTCATAGTAAGTATATTTGTAAGTTATTGTAGAATTATTATTTCCATTCGCTTTAATTTTATCAATAAGTATAAAATTAGTAGCATCGTATGATTTATAAAGCAAAAAGTAATCGTTATTAATTTCAGAAGAAGTTATCCATTCTAGCTCTATATTATCATTATATAAGCAATTTGCTTTAAAACTAATTAAATTTATTGGTAATGGAGTTGTACAGATAGTACAATTTGATGTAAATCTCCATGCTTGATTAGTAGAATTCCATTGAGTTGGATAATTATAACCAGTGGGTACAATTGCCTGTGTACCATTATAATTATGAATACCTAAAATAGCAGCACCGCCATTCCAACCAGAACAATATTGTTTATTTGCTATATGAACTTCAATATTATTCGTCGTTTCAAAAAGTTTAACCTGTCCGGTATAAGTAATTCCTGAACAACTGGAACCAAACATAGGAATATTTTGAAAAGAAACAACAAATCTTCTATTGGGAGCTGTTCCAATAGTCTGATATTTCATTTCAGGAGATCCTAAAGACGGGTCAATATCGTGCCAAGGAAACATAATACAATTTCTCGGTGCATTAGACGTGTTAGGTATTGATGATGAAATTGACCACCCCGAAGTACCATCAGGAGCAGCATTAGAAGAAGGTAAATTTGATGCACAACCAATAGGATCAAAAATAATATAACCATTAGAAGAAATTAAACAACGAGTATAATTTATTCCATCAAAACAAAATGTAAAACCAATTGGCGAGTAAGAACTAGCAAATCTATCATCGGCATTAATACCAACATTAGTTCCAGCATGAGGATCGGGTGAATATGAAATTGAACTTAAAGTATAATTCAATCCGCAACTAGGGGCACTCGAAGGATAAATTTGAATATTAAAAGGTGTACAGGTTGGTGTTGGATCTGTATCAATCATAATGTAATAAGTTATCCCAGAACTTAAAGATACGCCACATAAATGAGGATTACCAGAAGAGCTTGTATTACTGGCAATACAACTAGAACTAGGTTGATCAGGACAACCTTGAATTACAAATATTCCTGTATAGCTTGATGTACCCGTTAATGTAATATCTATAGATTGATTACTAGAAGGAGTGTATTGATATAAAAAGTCTTCGCCATCCATATAAGATGATGCACAAATGTTAGCAGAAGTATATTCATTACCTCTACAACAAGTAGTTTCGTTTAATGCACTAAAAGGCAATGATGATATTACTTGAGCATTTGAACAAAGGCTTGGTGCACCCGGATTTGTTGGTTCATAAGCGCAAATATCAAAAGTCCCTGTTTCATTTCCACTATAATCCCAAACTCTAATATATACAATAGAGCCTGGGGTTAATGTTCCATTTTGAGCACAATCGCCAGGTACTGTACATAAAGTACCTGTCCGACAAATCATTGGCATGGCACCATTTTGTGAGTCATCATCATCACACTCAATAAGATTGCCTGCAGCAGATAAATCACTACATGTACCTTGATACCATGCCATACCCATATCTGTTAAGCCACCATTAGCTGATAAATCAACTATTAATCTACCAGAAGCAGGAACAGTTGCTTGAAACCAAACATCTCCACTCGAATATGAGGCACAACCAGGTGCATAAATTCCACTACTACCTGATGAACAATTATTAGTAAAAGTTTGATATGAACACTGACCATTGGTACCAACATTTAAAATAATAGCATTACAAGGATCATCATTAATAGGTGCACTTCCTAATACATTTACCTGAACCGAAGAAGAATACGATACAATACCGCTATTCAAACATACTATTTTCAAACGATAATAGCTTTGAGATGTAACTACTAAAGAATACGGTATTGTGTTGGCTCCAATGATGTCTGACCATGTAGAATTATCAAGTGAACTTTGCCATAAATAAGTTATGTTACACCCTATCGTATAACCTGTTGAATTTAAAGTAACACTTGTATTTGGACATGAAACTGAATTAGGAGTAGCTGAAATTGTTCCAGCAAGAGGAGTACCTGAACAAGGCGGTTCCATGTCTTTTACGCAAATGCCAAATGTTCCTTGAACATCACCTCCATATTCCCAAAATCGTATATAAACAGTAGATCCAGGAGTCAATCCGGTTCTATCAATCATAGGCATACTTCCATTGGGACTATCATCATCGTCGCATTCTATAAGTGTTAACGAACTGCAATTACCGGAATAAATAGCCATACCACCATCAGTAATACTACCAGTTTGTGTATCAAAATTCAAATGTCCACAGTCTGGTACAATAACAGAAAACCAAACATCATCGTCAATATAATTCGCACAACCTGGCGCTGGTACTCCTGTTGTTGCAGATGCAGACACATTAGAATATGTTGAATAAGTACAAGTGCTTGAAACTGTTAATGGTATTGCACCTGAACAATTATCATTTGAAGGTGGTGGTGTCACACATGAAATATTTGCCTGCCACCCTGCGTCTAAACCATTATTATCTGAAAACCAAAGAAATGTTAATTGTCCAGTACTATTTGTTGCTGTTATTGTCCCCGGTGATCCTGTTGTATTATTATAAGTTCCAATAATTGGCGATGATGTATTAGGACCATCATAAATTATTAAATAATCATCTGCATCACCCATAGTCCAACTTGTAAATGTAAATTGTAAATTCATACCAACACTTCCAGGAGTAAAAGTTTGAGTGTAATCATTAGAGGTATAATTAGCTAAACCACCATCATCTAACCATTGTCCAGAACAAGTTGTAATAGGAGTATTACTCATTAAATAAGGAGCTTGTGCTGTCAATGAAATATCATCTATTGCCCCTGGTGGATTAGTACCCAAACTTCCATCATTTTGCCAAGTAAAAATTAAATATTGAGTCGTTCCAGCTAAAGTTCCAGGTAAAGAAATATTAACAGTTTGCCAAGCAGTATTAGAGTTATAAGGACCACCAACAATAACTGCAGTTCCCCAAGAACTTGTTGATGATGCTGGAGTACCAGCTGTGGGTATTGAAGTGTTAGTATATACATATATTCTATCATAACCTGATTCACCCTGACATTTCCATTTAAAAGATAAATTAATATATGTTTGACCTGCTGGAAATGTAACACTTTTATAAAAATGTGATGTCTGTAACGTTGAATTTGTATAAGACCAACTACCGCCATCGCCAGCATTACTAATATATGCACATCTTAGACCACTTTGACCGCCTGGAGCATTACCTAAAGTCCATATATTAGTTGAAGCATTTGCCGTTGACCATCCATTTGCTGCAAAAGTTGTTCCTGTTTCAAAACCACCATCACTAGATGGATTAATAAGTACAGTTTGAGAATAATAATTATTTATAAATCCTATTAAAATAAATAATATAACTATTGTTTTCATTAATAATAGTTTAATTAAAAGTAGTTTCTTTGAGTTTATTTTTAATTATTTCTTCTTTACAAGCACTATCATAAAAGGATTTAATATTAAACTTGACAAAACATTCTCCACCAAATTCTTTTTCAATAGATTGCACTAATTGATATGCATCCTTGTTCTTTTCATTTAATTCAATAAGTATTAAGCCATCAATATAACAACTGTCAATTATTTTAATGCTCTTTTCATGTAAAAACGATTCAATTGTTGAATAATTTACTTTAGTACCTTGATTAACATAACCTATAAGGCTAAAATTTGAACAATTTTCATTATTATTTTGTCCGAATATCAATAATGAGTTAATTAATAACATTATACTTAAAAAATATTTCATATAAAAAAATATATTTGATATTTGTACGAATTTAAAAATTAAAGGTTGCTTTTTTTTTATTAAAAAATTATCTTTTTAAGTTACTAATTATTAAGTGTCTGATTAAAAGGCACTAATAACCAGCTCTTTATGACTTAAAAATAAATAAAAGTC
>JABUFC010000084.1 GCA_013314715.1 Bacteroidales bacterium
TCGACGGATAACTGGGACGACCATCTACACTTTCACCTTTTTGTAAACTTTATCTAACTCACGTTCTAACCAACGTCAGTCTATAATGGAATTCACTTTAAAAATTCGCTGCAACGAGTCTTTATTTGAACCATATAAGATTCGAAAAATTTTATATTTCCTTATTTTTCTAATTTCATAACGCTAAAATAAGCATTATTTCTGGAATTTAAAATAAAAATATCAATAAGTTATTAACAATCATATATTGCATGTTAATAGCCTTGCAAAGGACTCTAAACATATTTTTTAGAAAAACAAATATAAATATATTTTAGGCACTACAAACGCGATTTTTTAATTAAAAAAATGTTTCTTATTGATATTTAAATATTTAACTTTTTTAAAAAATTAAAAATTGATTAAAAGTGGCGAAGTCAGTAATACAAGCATTTTGCAAACAAAAATGTGTGTCTGGATATTTGCTCTTTTTGCTGCTTTTTTTGTGTCGGCTTTGAATGTTTGCAAGCAGCCAAATGTACAAATATGGGGAGGGCATTCAGCTTTTCTTTCTGAATTAAAAAAAAATTTTTTTTCTTATATTGTAATTACTTTCTTTCATTTTAGAATATTTGTCTGTTATGTTCATATACTTTTTTGAATTTTTGCTAAAAGTACGTGTGTATGTATATTAGCGGATTTGAAACACTTGCCTTTCTGTTTAGCACAAATTTTCTTAAATGTATAAAACTACCAATTACCATTATATCCGCTATTGTTACAAACGTTATTCTTTTATTAATTTCAATACATTTTTATTATTGTCTGTTACTATTTCCAAAATGTAAATGTCGGAAGGATAGTCAATATTCAGAGTAATGTTGCTCGTATTTATATATTCATTGTCGTAAAATTGTATTCCTAATGTATTACGAACAATCAACCTAACTTTGCTTAACTCTTTTCCAAAACTTATGCATAACAGTTCATTGGTAGGGTTTGGATAAACTCTTATTGAATAGCTTTCCAATATATTTTTTATATTACTTGTATTCTGGTTAAGTTTAATAACAAAAATATCACAATTACCACTATATGCAGATAAATAAAAATTTTCTGGTCCGGGGTCAAAATCAACAGAGCCTTCGAAACATCCTGTTGTATAAATATTTCCATTGTTGTCAACAAAGATAGAATTAGCAATTTCATTATTTTGTCCTCCTATTTGTTTTGCCGATATAAAATCACCAGAAGCTTCTAACTTAGAGATGAACATATCAGTAGACCCTACAGAAGTTAAATTAAAATTACTTGTTCCTGGGTCAAAATCAACAGTTAAATCGAAATAACCTGTATTGTATACATTTCCACTGTTATCAACCGAAATAGAATTCCCTACATCATAATATGAGCTTCCAAATTGTTTTACCCAAACAAGATTTCCTGAAATATCAAGTTTAGAAATATAAATATCCTCATATCCAGCAGAAGTTAGATTAAAGACCCCTGGTCCAGTATCAAAATCAACAGTCCCTTTGAAATATCCAGTAGTATAAACATTTCCGTAAGAGTCTACTGCAATAGAATTTCCACTTTCAGTATTTGGACCTCCCATTTGCTTTGCCCATAATAAATCTCCCGAAGAATTTAATTTCATTACAAAAATATCATATTCACCAACAGCTGATAGATTTAAAGTATTTTGGTTATCTGGATCAAAATCTGATGTTCCCTTATATCTACCTGTGATATATACATTTCCACTAATATCTATTGTAATAGAGTTACTATAGTCAATATCTGAACCTCCCATGCTTTTTGCCCAGACAAAATTTCCAAAAGCATCCAATTTAGAGACAAAAATATCATTAGACCCAGCAGAAGATAAGTTATAAGTGCCTGTTCCTGGGTCAAAGTCAACTGTTCCTTTAAATATACCAGTAGTATATACATTTTCGTTTAAGTCCACTGATATGGAATAGCCAAAATCGGAGTCGGTACCTCCTATTTGTTTGACCCATATTAAGTTGCCATTGTTATCTAATTTAACAATAAATGCATCGGAAGATCCAGAAGGAGTTAAATTAAAGACACCTGGACCTGGATCAAAATCAGCAGTACCTTCGATATGCCCAGTAACATAAATGTTTCCGTTGCTGCTAACAGCAATGCCATGACCAACATCCCAATTTACACCACCTATCTGTTTTGCCCATAATAATTCTCCTGAAGAATTAAATTTTGAAATAAAAATATCATATTCTCCTGCTGAAATTAAATCATATGTGCCAGATCCAGGATCAAAATCGACTGTTTCTTGAAATTGACCTGTAGTATAAATATTTCCGCTATTGTCAACAGCGATGCCAGATGCCATATCAAATCCTGTACCTCCCATTTTTATTGCCCATTGAAAGTTTTGAGCATTTACTATACTGCTCAAACCAAATAAAGCAAGCAGTAAAAATTTAATATTAGTTTTTGTCATCATATTTATGTTGTTTAAAATTTTTATCAATAGCTGAGTGCATGAAATGTTGGGCATTTCAGGGCGATTCACTGTCAAACTGCTCAATATTATATGTGAGTAAATCAGTTCGATTACAGCACTATCAGCCCATTTTTCATAACCATTTTAGCATTTCTGTGTTTATTATCATCCTACTTGTGTTTTCATTTCAAAATTACATAAAATCAGTGTCTAATTCTTATTAATCACATCTTGAAACGGATGGCTTTGCATATAGGCATCATTTCTTTTGGCTATCACTTGCCAGCTTACTTTGATGTTAGGTTCATTAGTTTTAATCACAAATTGGTTATGATAATCAATTTCTTGATAAACAATTGCCTGAGCAAATGTCTGACCAACAACCGTTAATACATAGCGAAAATCTTTATTTATTTGGTCAAAATAATCGGGTAAAGTAACAGTTGCATATCCCTGACCATCGGTTATAACATTTCCTGAATACTGATTTAGAACCTCGTTACTTTCTATTGCAGCATGAACAAGGTATTTGTTTGTGTCATTGGGATGAGTAATTCTAAAATTCTTTGTTCCCATAACATTTAAACTACCTTCAACAGTTGCATTACCTGTTGTATAAAAATTACCGTAAGAATAAGTGTTTTTTAAATAGGTGCTGCCACTCGAAGTAGTTGTAATTGCATTATTGTTACCATAAATTATATCACCGTATGAATTGTACTTAGCAATATTTTTTCTGTTTCCCAAATTATCTAAAAAGTTTAGTGCTGTAGTCAAATCCGAACTATTATAAGTATATTCCACTTTTTTGGCATTGGGGTCTGAATGTGAGTATTCAATAACTGTTGGGCTTTGATTAATAGTTGTTGATGTGGAATACGATGAACTCGTTACTGTTGTGGAGTATTTTCCTGCTGTAGGATCATTGTTTTCTTCCATTAAAATCCAATCATTATCTTTCTTACAATATCTTTTATACACATTGTTTTTAAAATCTTTTTCTACCTTTTCTTCGTACTTTATGTTACCTTGATTATCATAGAATTTGTAATGAGTTATCTCATAATTGTATGATACGTTGCCAGGCGATGACTCTTCGTATTTACTTTCAGTGATTGTTTCAGAATAAAGATTTCCATTGTTATAAAATTTTTCATTACTTTTATCATAATTATATTTATTGCTGGTGCAACTTGAAATTGAATTCATTTCTACTTCCTTAACCTTTTCATAAACACCTGTAGAAGGATTAGGTCCAAACAATTCTTGTTTGGAATATTGTGTTGTTTGAACTAAGCTACCATCATATTTTTCAGATTCTGAACTTTTAGCAATTAGATTCCCATTTTGATATATTTCTGAAATTCTCATACCATTTTCTACTTTTGTGAGCATAAATGATTCATCACTAAGGTCTGTCATGTGATAAACAGGAGAATTCACAGTCATTTGATACCAAATAGTATCATTATTCATCATTTTGAATGTTCCAGTATTTGGATTTAGCACCATACGAGTTACCCCATTTGCATCTTTTAGCACAAGCGAATCATTTTGTATCACAGTTTGTCCGCCTTGAGCTGAACCTGCTGTCTTTGCATAAAAAGCATAAGGCACACTCAATAACTGGCTGTTGCCTGTTATGGTGTAATTTGTTCCGCCGTTCAGGTCGGTTTCGGTTTTGATAAAGTAAGGTCCGTTTGCCCAGTCAATGCTGGTAAAATTACCACTAACAACAGTGCCTCCTCCTATTTCAATACTTACTAAACCGTTTTCATTAGTAGTTGGTGTTTGAGTTTCAACATACACGGCTGTACCATTTGCAGAACCTTGCAGGATGCTGATTCTCATTCCTATCTGCTGATTGACAATTAATGCATTGCTGCTATTGCGAATAACTGCCTGATAGCTCATTTTTTCGGGTGCTTGAGCAAATACATTTGCCATTAATGATAAGGCTGCTAAAATTGAAAATATTCTTTTCATTGTCTTGTTCTCCTATTTTTTTATTATTTTAAATGTTTTTACTTCTTTGTTGTTTTGGATTACTTTTACAAAATACGTGGCAGGTGCAAGATTGCTCATTGCAATGCTTGTTTGATTGCTTGTGATTTTTTCGCTTTGTAAAAGTTTTCCCTGCATTTCATACAATTGGAAGTGCAGATTTGAAAGTTCAAACTCTTTTACCTCCAATGTAAGGTACTCGGTACTTGGGTTGGGATAAGCCAAAACAGAAAGGGTTATGCCTTTGGCTTCATCAATAGCATTTATAACAGAAATTTCGTAGGGTTGCTGAACTCCTTCGGCTACCGAACCGTTTATTCCGGCATGAGTGTGATAGACGCACTGCCCAACGGAAAAGCTTACTGAACCTGTGCCCCCTGAAATATCTTTACCGGAAGCATTTATACTTATCTGTGCATATAAGTTTGATGTAAAACCAATCAATAAAAGCACGGGTAATAATTTTATCCATCGTATTTTCATAGCTTTACTTTTTTATAATTGTTTTATAAATAAGTTGGTCGTTAGCGAAGCTTAAGATTTTAACAAAATGAGTCCTTTGCAAGGCTATTAACATGCAAATATGTGATTGTTAATAACTTATTGATGTTTTTATTTAAAATTCCAGAAATAATGGTTATTTTAGCGTTATGAAATTAGAAAAATCAGGAAATATGAC
>JABUFC010000085.1 GCA_013314715.1 Bacteroidales bacterium
GTTGTTAAACATCTTTCTATTTTACTAATTCTTAAATACATACAAGTTCAGATACCATTTGGTAAAACACTTGGTAAAACATTTACATGGTATATAATCCATAGCTACTTCTTTTGTACAAGTATGGTATTCTATTGTTCTCATTTATCCAATTTAATCAAACTTTTTATTATCTTTGAGTCATTAAAATTTTATTTTATGTGGCAGCATCCATTTTCTTTGGTTAAAAATTTTCAGGGCATTCAACCGATTATGCCTTTTTTTGTACAATACAATTTCAATACTTCTGCTAAAGAAGATAATCCGGAAGAAAAACCAGAAGAATCATCGGAAGATATAAATTCTTCGATAAACTTAGATAGCGACATTTTGGGAAGCGATTCTAAATAGCAGCCAATTGCCATTATATATAATGGTTCTCTTAAATCACTATCTAACGGAATTAGGTGTTTAAATTTTTGCTTAAATCCTATTGTATTTTCATATTCTTGTTTGCATACGTTGCTTAAATAATTTACAGACATAAGCAAATTACCGGCTTCAACATATTTGCCTTCTTTTAAGCATCTTAAAAAGTGTTCTTCTATTTTATTGTAATCAAATTCCATATATCATAGTTTTGGTTCTCATTTATCCAGCTTCATTAAACTTTTTATATGAGCTCGTTGGCTTTCGATGAGCTCGTTTTTTAAGCGTAGCTCTACTTTTAGCATTTCTATTTCGGTTTTTAGCCTTTCTATTTCGGCAGTGAGCTGTACTTCTATCTTATTGTTATTGCCATTGATGTGGTTGTGGCTCGCTATCGTTACATTTTTTACTTCATCATCAAACCAGTAGGTAACAGGTAAGCCAAAAAAAATAGCTAATTTTTCAATATCTTCTAATTCTAATTTTCTCTTTCCATCTAAAATTCTATAGACAGTCATAGGACTTTTATCTAAAATCTTTATAATTTGAGATTTTTTAATCCCCTTATTTTTAATTAGTTCCAGAGTTATTAACAATTTTTTATCCATTTGTTGAAAAATAATCTATTAAAAATTATAGAATAATATATCGATATTATATATTTGTGCATTCGTTTTCACTAATTAAACAAAAATTGTGCAATTCACCAAAAAAAAATAAATATATGGCTACAAACGAACAAGAAATCTTAGTATTAAGTCGCACACAACTAAAAGAAGTTATACGCGAAATTCTTTTTGAACGCGAAAAAGAACAGCAATTTAATCGTATTTATTCGTACGACGAAACCTGCCGGCTTCTTAATATTAGTCGCCTCCAATTGCGTTACTTAATCAAAAAAGGAAAACTAAAACGCCACATGCGTGGACAAATTAGCGGTATGAGCATCTACCATTTTATTCAACAGCTCGAAAACAAGTAGCTATGTGCCGCAAATATGCTATACTCGATATATTGCAGCAATTGCCATACGAACGGTATGTATGGTTGAAAAAAAATCTGCACAACGAAATCAACGTAAGCTACTCGACCCTTCGGCGGTGGCTTTACATAAAAGATAAAGAAAAAGCCGAAATACCGTTGGCAAAGCTAAAATTAATAGCTAAAAAATTAGATGTAGATATTAACCAGCTAATCAAATAGTTATGACAAAATTAAAAAGTACGTATCATATAGGTTTCAATATTTATCCCGATCCGTACGATTGGGGGTTTATCATTACAAGGGATAATCACGCTCAAAACTATCCCTATACTGTTCGTGCAGTGATAGTGATTCGTATTTTGTTTTTTCAATTATCTATAGTAAAGACTAATTACAACTATTTATGAAACGAAAAACCGACTTAGTAGAACTGCTTACAACACGTAATGGTTCGTACAATATAGTTCAGGCATTAAACAGCATTCAAACCGAACTAAACTTTATCCATCAAAAAGTCGTTAATCGCTATCAATATGGCGACGAAATATTATTAACAGCACATCAGAGCCGTTTATTATCGAAATTGTTGGAATATCAATCTGAACGATGCATACAACAAATTAATGCACTAATAGAACAAAATTATGCCGACAAAAAGACAGCCCTGCAACTTATTGATATATACGAAAAGAAAAGCAAGCGATTTTCTGCATATGCCCGAAAATTGAATACCAAAGCAAAACTGTGTATTGATTTTATTGAATAAATAGTATGGACGATAAACCAAAGTATTACGGAACCACGACCGAGCTGCAGGAGATTCGCAAGGCGATGAAATACCTGGCTACGTCGGTCGATAACTTGGTACAGCAGCAAAAACAGCTTAATATGCAAGCTTTTGCCGAACAACTTACATTGCGGTTCGAGGGTACTGTCGAAAGCGTAGTTTCCGATGCCATTAGCAACATAGAACCGCAAGGAAACAGCGTAATTTATGCAAACCCTAAATCTCATTTATACAACGAACTGAAATCGCTAAAAAAACAATATCGTTGGGCACGCACGCAGCAAGAACGCGACCGCCTACGCGGATTAATTAACAGCATTATGTACGATTTAAATAATTATTAATATGGGAATTGCCGATAAAGTGGACGAAATTTTGGAAGAATCGAACGAAGTAAGAAAAAAAGAAATAACCAGCAGCATCGAATTATTTATGAACTGGTTATTTTCGAACTACGAATTTCGCTTGAATATGTTGAGTTTAAAACCGGAATTTCGTCCGGTAGGAAGCCAATCCGAATATAAGGAGCTCGACGATCAAAATTATAATACCATCAGCATTTTGGCCGAAATAAACGGCTTTTCAAAGTCGATGGTCGAAAAAATGCAACGCATTATTTTAAGTGCATACGTCCCATCAGTGAATGAGATTGCCGATTTTTTTACCAAAATAGAACCACTGGGAAACGATGTGCATTCATCCGGCAACTTTTATCATATGCCTACGGTAAAAGCATATTTTGATTGTCTGGAACTTGCCGACAATACAAACAAAGATTTAATTTATAACATATACAGCCGTTGGGTTGTGGCTTCGGTCAATTCGGCGTTAGGCATTAAACACAACGATGTAATGCTTATTCTTAGCGGAAGTCAAGGTATCTATAAAACAAGTTATTTAAACAACCTTATACCCGCCGAACTGGGCAAAGAAAAATATTTAGTAACCGGGCATATCGACCCGGCACTCACCAACCAAAACACGGCCAATTATCTTTGCGAAAAATTTATTATCAACATAGACGACCAACTCGAAGTTATATTTGGCAAAGAATATAACTCCATGAAAGCCATTATATCCATCGACCGGGTAACCAGTCGCCGGGTGTATGCCAAATTCGATAGAACGCGTAAAAGAATAGCCAACTTTGTTGGTTCCGTTAATAGCAACGAATTTTTAACCGACAATCAGAACCGCCGTTATTTCGTTATCGAAGTTACCGGCATTAGTCAAAATTATAAAAATATAGATATGGTTCAATTTTGGGCTGAAGCAATGGCAGCATCAAAAAAAATAAATCCGTTCAACGTCTATTCACGCGAAATATATCAACAAATCAATCAGTTGTCGGTTCAATATACACAATCGTCGGTTGAACAAGTTTTAATTAGTCGCATGTTTTCGGCTGTTCAAACCGATATGTATTGCGAAGAACTATTTATGACCAATGGCGAAATAGTGCTCGAATTGCAAAAACTTACCACCAAGCCCATTTCGCAAATAAAAATAGCCAACGAACTTAAACGACTTGGATTTCAACGAATAGCAAAATATTTTTCTGATATAAAAAATTCAAAATACGGCTACTTACTCTATACTACGACCGATTATTCCATGTCATATTTTAAAGATTATACCGAAAAGATTAAAGAAATATTTTAAAATAACTATTTTACAATTTAAATTGAAGCACCTGAATAGGTGCTTTTTTTGTTTTATTACAATCATTTTTTCATTTTTTTTACTTTTGCCCAAAATGAAAAAGTTTGATTTTTTACTTTTAAACTTACAAGTTACATGAAATTTTTATAAATAAATGATAATTAAAAAGTTAATAAAAAAAATAATTCATGTAAGTTCATGTAACCTTTTTATAAGCTTACATGAACATTTAACAGGTATTAACATTTTTTAACTAAATTCATGTAAGCTTGTTTTGACCTTACATGAACATAAACATGATTAAAATGCTTGTGGTTGTAAGAAAAATGTAGTTCATGTAATTCATGTAAGCTTTAGCTAAACTTTTGTAATTTTCGTCATTCAAAAATGAACGTTCGTCAAAATAAAGTGAAAAATTATTTAATTTATAACATATGTGCAAATAAAAATCAGTATGTAATGATTATGTAATTGATATGTAATTGATATGTAATGAATATGTAATGATTATGTAATTGATATGTAATGATTATGTAATGATTACGTAATGATTATGTAATGATTATGTAATGATTACGTAATCATTACAAACTAAATACACGGTCAATTCAGTAATAAATAGTAATCTACTAAAAAAATACATTTATTTTCAAAAAAAACGGTGATACAAATTGTATCAAATTTTGATACAAACTGTATCAATTATTGATACAAAAAAGCTTGCTCATTGAATATAATTCATTGAATTTTGTACAAATCATAACAAATGAATAAAAAACAATCAGTTGGAGCTTTTGGCCCCATTTATACGCAGTTTAAAAATAAGCCACGTATGGCAATTATTCATTTAAAAAAAGTAAAAAAAGGCGAATGTCCGGAAGCGTTATATCGTAGCGATATAGGTTATGTAGATATAGTCTGGGGCGAAAACGACCCGGTTACCAATAAAGGTTTTGGACTAAAACATATTATCGAAAAACATGGTAAAGAAATTAAAGAACTCGGTTTCGAAGTAGAAGATTTTATACCTATTGTATTTGAGTATGGAGAATTTATTAAAGAAAAATCAACTAAAT
>JABUFC010000086.1 GCA_013314715.1 Bacteroidales bacterium
CCTTGTTGCCTGTCATTCCGATAAACATCCCGATGGTTTGGTTACCAACCGGAAAACCTGTCGTTTGGTTGGTTATATTTAAATAAGTGTTAATAGAATTAAACTCGTGCAGGTGTAATGTTGTTCGAGGTACATAGGCTTCGCTCCAATCAAAGCCTATACCTATTTTATTTTTATGGTATAACCATCCATTGCAGTTTCCAGGAGATGAACATTGAATTTGATTTTGGGCTTGCATACAAATAGGCATTAAAGCCATACAACTAATTGACAATAAGGCTATTACCCCCCATGTGCTTTCTGGAGGGCTTTACAAATGAAAAATTGGCTAATAAAGCGCATAAATTGATAAACTAATTTGTTGTAAATATAAAGCATATTTTTTTTATTGTCAAGAAGCAGATTTTAAACTACGTTGTTATTGTATAGATGGTTGGTTTGAATTTACAAATGGTAGTTGTTATTGTATAGTTGGTAAAATTGGTATTCAAAAATTTTATGGTATGAGTTATTATGTTAATAATCTTGCAAAGGTCTTTTCTTTTTTTGAATTATTTCTTTTTAGTAAAATGGTATAAAATACCTAATTTGAGATATGAAAAATTGTTTATTTGCGAAAGATTTTTTTTACTTACAATATTACCATCTTTATCAATAATATTTAATTCATCTTTATACTTATCATTGTTTGAAATAATATAAAAAGAATTTGTTAAGTTAAAAATTAATAATATATTATTATAAATTTTATATCTAATATCAATTTCTGGATTTATCAAAAAACCTCGATAGATATGTGTAAAATAATAAGCAGATTTTTTAGAATTATAAATTTTAAACAATGAAATACCAGTTCCTACATTAAAATGAAAATACCAGTTTTTATATTCATAAATTTTATAACCATTATAAATTGAAATATCACATTTATAACCATTTAATCCTGTAACATTGTTTTCAATTAAGTGAAATTCTAAAGCAGGACCAATCTCAAATCTATTATGATACAGATAATTATATCTTAAAACAGAACCAATTATATCTTTATAATTTCTGAAATATTTATATTCAGGTTTATATTTTTGTGCTAAAAAAGTTTTTGTTGTAAACTTACTTACCGTAAATGACAAACTATGGTATTGCTGTGAAACTAAAAGTTCTGGAAGCATAAAACACAAAACAATAATATTAACGATAGTTTTTTTCATTGTTTAATAATTTTTAAATAAGTTACATTTTTTTTATCATTAATTTCTAAAATGTAAATACCCTCTTTGAGGTCTTCAAGATTTAACTGACTATTGAAATTAAAACTTTTGTTTTTAAAAATATATTTTCCATAAATATCAATTAAAGAAATTAAAACATTAATATTTGAACTATAAGTTATAGTAAGGATATTTGTAAAAGGATTTGGAAAAACATTAATTTTATTATTTATATTATTTTCATTATTTAAACTTATATCATAATTTTTATTTATTTCAGACATTTCATTTATATTTTTATAATCAATAAAATTACAATAATAACAAGGTACTATTTCAGCAATAAACTCCGAATTATCAGTGGTTTCAAAATTTTCTAAAATTATTTCATTATAAGCTTTATAATTAACAATTTCGTTTTCTTCTAATATTACAAACGAAGGACTACTATGTATATTACCTGCTACTGGATTATAATATAAAGAAAATTTATTTATTAAGTATTTATAATAATTATTAATTTCGATATAAGTATTACAATTTTTTGAATATAAATTAATTATTGCATATTGGTTGTATGAATATCCACAAGGATTATTAACTCTGTAATATCCATCGTATAAACCATTCCAGCCGAAATTAAAATGAAATTTCTTACCTAATAATACATCTTTATAACCATCGCAAACAAAAGCATGTCCATTATGATTAGATGTAAAACCCATATAAAGAATTGGCCTTTGATTTTCTAATTCATTTATAAGTTTTGATTTCCATTGATTTATACTATAATCATTTCTATCGACAATTTGAGCATTTGAAAAAGAGAAATCATTTTTTAATACATTAAAAATTATGTCTTTATTTGTTCCTGAAGCATTACAACCAAAATAATCAGCATTTAAATTCATTTTATCTCCTATATTCCTTAATAAATTTGCAATTTCTTTTTTTTGTATATCGTAATTTGAGTCAGAGTTTTTTAACTCATCAGGCATTATGTTATAATTAAATTCAATACAATCGGGATATCTTAAAAACTTTATAATTTGTCCTGCAGCTGTTGCTGGACATCCTACAAGCGTATGATCACAATTATTTCCTGCTGGACAGTAAAAATTATAAGCATTAACATCTAAGCCATCATTAGAAACTGATTGCCCCCATTTTGTAGAAATTAATGGTTCTATACCACTATGCGTAAATTTTAGATTTTTTAACTTTAATAAATATTGCCACATAGTATCTATACTTGTATTATTTTCTTTCGATTTTAATACTATTTCAGAGTAAAAATTAAACCAAAATAAAACATTTGGTGGAATTTCTTCTGAATAGCTTTTTTCATCACTATATGCCAATATTGGAAAAGTTTTTTTTTCATTTGACATTAGTAACCAATTATTATCAAAATACTTTATTATAATTAAACAAGGATAGTTTTTGAAATAAAAATATTTGTAAACATATTTTACTGAAAACTTAGTATTATCATTTATGTAGGCTTTGTAAAACATGAGAGCAATTTAACCTATTTCATCACTTGATGGTGTTTGTCCTAATAATTTAAAAGATAAAAGAAGTAGATAAAAAATAATAAACTTTTTCATAGTTTAAAATTTAATATATGTTTCATTTACTTTTGTAGAATATATATTACCTTTCAAATCAATTATTCTAATGGTACCGGATAACAATATAATAGTATCATTGTATAAAACAGAATTTGTATCGATTTCTAATTCTATTGGTGAGTAACCAATTTCTTTACCGTTAGTAAGTAAATTGTTTTTCACTTTAATATTTAAATTTGTTTCTATTTCTAATTTTAATATTTTATTTATATAGTATTTCTTTTCAATACACGAAGGATTATTGTCATATGTGCTTTCTATTAGTTTTTTACCTTCAAGATTTAACTTCAGAATAAAATCTTTACTGATACAAGTATCATATAATGCTAATTCATTGTAATTTCTACAACTAATGGCATTAATGGTATTTAACAAATAATAGTTTGTATACTCACACGAATAACATCCTATACAGCCATAATTATTTTTTTCTTTTTTGCAGGCATAAAATAAAAAGGTTGATAAAAATACAATTAATAAAAAACGTTTCATTTTTTTTCGTTTTTAAGTTGTTCAATTTCTTCTTGTTGCTTTATAATATATAAAGTTAGTTCCTCTATTTTTTGCAATAACAGTTTATTCATTATAGCTATATCTATATCATTTTCTTCAATTTCTTTAGCCGATGGTATTTCGGGTAAATGTTTGTTTAATTCTATATATTTTTTTAATTCATATAACGGCATTAATCTGTAATTATTATCAAATACAAAATCGCACCATCCAGCCGATTTTACTATTGCTTTACAAAAATGTGCCGTTCCTCTTACATCAAGCTCGTATTGGGGATTGTTAGTTCCTAAGCCAACTCTACCATTATTAGTAATTATAAGTTTTGTATTATTTATCATTGAAGTCTCATCTACCGATTTATCACTTCCTCCATTCGAGGCAACAGAAACCAATCGAATATTACCTGACACATCAGCTATGATAGCAGCACCACCATTATTAGCACCATCGCTCTGAAACGTCCATTGCCCCTGATTGTTGCGTTGGGCATTGAAACCTATGTAGCTCGATAAATAATAAGGTGCATTGGAATACGACTTTCCTATATTTACTTGCGTAATTCCGCCTCCTACCTGTACATTGCCATCCGATTTTATTTGTAACCCTTTATCGCTGCTATCATTGCTGAGCCAGTAATTGCCAAGTTTTAGGTTTTGGGTAGCTGTATGATTACCTAAATTGTCTTTTAGTTGAGTTGCTGGTGATGCTTTTATAACACCCTGAGCGTCGGATATTAGCACTGCTTCGTTGGTTATAGTTTGTTGCTGAGGGAGTTGCTCGAAGCGGATATTGCCATTTATATGTAAGGTATATTGAGGGTTATCTACATTGATGCCTACATGTCCGTTTTTGTTTATTACCATCAGTTTCTTTGTATTTCCGGCATCGTTTCGCATAAAATTAAAGGCTGCAGGGTTTTGCCAGTTATGTATCCAGAAGTTTACATTGCCGGCAGGCGTGCCGTTAGCATCTTCGTCCACACTGATGCCTCGGCGTTCGGGTATGCGACCACGGGTTACTATCTCAAAACCATTGTTTTGTTCAAATGTTTTAGTACCATTGGCGGTGGTGCCATATATCAATACATCGCCTTGGTTGCTTATTTTTATACCTTGTGCACTGCCATCGTTGCTTAGCCAATGGTCGTTGAGTTTTACATCTTGCGTTGCGGTATGGTTGCCTAAATTGTCGCCAATAAGCGTTGGCTGTGCCTGACTCACATTGCCTTGAGCATCGATAAGCAAAACGCGTGCATTGGTAGCTTGCGTGGCTACCGTCAGGTTTTCCATGCGTACTGTGCCGTTGGTATGAAGCTTGGCGGTTGGGTTGGTGGTGCCTATACCAATATTGCCCAAAGAATTTATCGTTAACACATCAACATTGTTGGTACCTAACGATATGCTTTGCTGCCCCTGTTGTACCATACGTGCATTGCCATTAGCGGCTAAGCCTATTAGTAAGCCGCTACTTTGACCGGTTCCGGTGGTATTGTTCGTTATTTGTATGCCATAAATGTTGGTTGCCAACGTGATTTTATTTTCAT
>JABUFC010000087.1 GCA_013314715.1 Bacteroidales bacterium
TTTGGCTTTAAAAAAGATGTTTTTTTGAATAAAATCGTCCTGCAATTTGAATCATTACCTTAAAAATTCAATTTTAGGCAAATATTTTTGATATATCAAAAAAATAATATAATTTTGCAAAGGTCTCAAAATATAATCCTTCAGAAAATTGTTTTATATCAATTTCTGTTGATGTTGCAGAGGTTGAATTAATAAAAATTTCTTGTCCTAAGCTATTACTAATGATTATCTTTTTATTGCCTTGCAAATTACCAAAATCTATATATAAATTATTTTCTGCAGGATTTGGATAAATTGTAACTTTCGATAAATTATTATTGTTAATAGCAGATGCTGAATTTATAGTAACATTTAAAATACAAGTATCTATAAATCCAGCAAGGTCTTTAATAGTCCATATAATTTGGTGTGTTCCAATATTCAATTGTGCACCTGCAAGTGTTGATAGTTGGTTGATGGAATTATATACAGTGTCAATTCCACAGTTATCAGAATAATCGTATGGGTCTAGTTCGTTTCCTTGGACGATATAATAGGTTGAACCTGCTGCAATATTAATTGTAGTATCATTTTTGCAAGTGATGTTAGGATGTGTATTATCTATTCCATACCCTAAAATAACGAAAATGTAAGGATTTTCATCATCATCATTATTGGCAATACTTATTGTTCCATCATATTCTTCACAAGTAGTAGGTAAAAATTTTACTTCAAACATAGCATAAGAACCTGGGTCTATAACTGGGGAAGCGTCACTGATAAGTGTAAAAGCACTACCTGTTACAGAAACTCTTGGGTTATTAGTTAAATATAAAGGTTGACTACCTGTATTATTAATTCTAAAAAATTTATTTACAGAAGTATTGGGTGGAACATCACCAAAATAAGTGTTATCATTTGTAGATGGTGTATAATCACCATTGGGTATTACTATATTGTTTCCTAATACTTCAATTTCAGGACTTTGAGATAACTTACAAATAAATATTTCACTATAAAGTTCAGTCACAGGAGTTAATGTAAAAACGCCTGGTCCTGGATCAAAATCGGCAGTAGCTTTGAAAGTGCCTGTTACATAAACATTATTATTATTATCAACGCAAAGGTCAACTCCTTCATCATCATTTTGGCTACTTCCCATTTTTACAGCCCAAACAAAGTCGCCATTTAAGTCTAATTTGCACACAAAAATATCTAAATAACCACTTGATGTAAGATTAAATGTATTGTTAGAAGGGTCAAAATCGGCTGTTCCTGCAAATTTACCTGTTATGTATATATTACCACTAGTATCAGTACATATAGCTTTTCCTTCGTCAAAATTACTTCCTCCTATTTTTTTTACCCAAACAAAATCACCACTTGAATTGAGTTTTAAAACATAAGCGTCATAAAATCCTGATAAGGTATTTGAACCGGGACCCGGATCAAAATCAATAGTACCAGAAAATCTACCTGTAATATATATATTTCCATTGTTATCGGTAGTTATAGAATTAACTAGAATATCAGAACCGCTGATTTGCTTTATCCATCCTCCTTTTATAAAAATCCCTCCATCATAGTATCCCACTGTATAAACATTATTAGCAGCATCAACTGTAATTGCACTACCACCATCATTTGAAGTAAAGTGTATTGATGAAAAAGATGTTAAGTCGTCTTTTGCAATAAAAGCATCATAAGCGTCATTAGTAGAATAATATACGTTCTGTCCTACCTGGATAGTGTCTTCAAAATGACCTGTAAAATAAGCAAAATTATTTCCAGCAGCAACATCTGCAGCTACACTATTGCCAGTGGCAAGGCTATCATTAGGATTATTAGGATTAGAATGATAATAATGTGACCTAATGGCATTTGCAAACTGATAATTGCCGTTTAAGGAAAGTTTTAAAATAAATGCATTGTAATAATAAGGTTCGTTTTGAAAAATACTAACTCCGTCCAATTGTGGAGAATATTTAAAAGAACCTGCATAATACACTCCTGAAGAGTTTACATCAATTCCATTCGAACTACTCTTTCCTCCATCAAATATTTTTGCCCAAACTAAATCACCATTTGTACTTAATTTTGAAAAAAAAGCACTGCCATCTCCTGAACCTATCAAATTAAACATGTTTACACTTGGGTCAAAGTCTGTCTCTCCTATAACTTGTCCTGTTAAATAAACATTACCTGCACTGTCTAAATCAATACCATTTACATATTGATGATTTTGGCCACCAATACTTTTGGCCCAAACAAAATTTTGTGCATATGTATACATAAAGCTTATGCATAAAAATACTGCAGAGAAAATTATTTTTTTCATAGCTAAAGTGATTTAAGATTAGATTTTAAACAAAATTATTTATCTTAATAATAAAAAGAGTTACCAAATGTTAACAATTTTTATTTATATTTATTTATAAGATATTAGATGAATCTTTTTTTTAGTCAATAACTCTAACTAGTCGACCCTTAAAAAGTCATTTTTAATTTTTTAAAAAAAGAGGGGTTGGAAAATAAAATGAAAAAATATCGTGTGAAAGTGAAAAAACAGCGTCTGAAAAAAGTGAAAAAATTTTTGCTTCCATTTATTCATCATTCTTTTGAAGTTGAATGCTGCTGCAGCCAACATGATATTGATGTTATCGCCTACGATTCCTTTGTAAAAGTTACGGTTTTGTCTATGGTCGGTCTTTAAATGTCCTATAACAGGTTCTATACCCGCACGTTTTTTATGACTATCGCTTAGTTTCTTGCATTGATAATAACTCATTGATTTTCTTGGTGTTGACGGAATTAAAACCTCGGTTTCTTCTATCTGCTTATTGCCTCTGTAGCCCCGATCTGCTTTGACCCATTTGGGCATTTGCCCTACTAAGCGATTTACCTGCTCAAGGGTTGGTACTAAGGTATGCCCATCATACTCGTCTCTAAAACTTAATGCTCCAACGATTACTCCACTATCAGTCTTGGCTATCGATACCTTATTACCAAATTGTTCATGAAGCTATTTTGTTTTTTTTAAGGTATTCACGAATGCTTCGCATTTCATACTTCTTGTGCTCCTTACCTTTAGAAATACACACAACTGCTGGCTCATGAAGGGAATAAATCTTCTTTTTACTGTTTTTCTGCTGCATTAAAACCTGAAAAAATAACTCCAAGTCTTTCTGATACTTGCTCTCGGGAGTGAGTTTGCGTTCCAGTTCCCGAACCAAACGTCCGGCTATCGTTTTCATTTTTCTATCGGCCTTAAAGGCTTTCGATTTGTTCTTTGGATGATTTCTAAATCGTTGTTCCTGAGCTAATTTCTTTAATGTTCGGCTATAACTTTGACGCAATTCAATCCCTTCTTTTTGGGCAATGGCTTTGCATTTTTGGATGATTTTTTTGTGCAGCTTTGCATCGGTGGGGTAAGTGATATTTTTTTCCTGCACGGTGGTGTCTACATTTACATGGGGGTCTAAGGCATCTTTGCCGTTGACCCGAATACTCTCTTTCAAAATCAGCTCTACTCCGCTTTCGCCTATTCTTTTTCTAAAGTGTACCAGCTCCGATGGCTCGCAAGGAACCCCTGGTGCAAAAGAAGTTTCTCCTGTAAAATATTGAAAATAAATATTTTCGCTCCATTGTTCTACTACCGATTCATCCGACAGATTACGGATATGCTTCAACATCAACAAGCCTACCATTAATCGAATGGGCTTAGCCGGACGACCATTATCCGAACAGTACAAACCCTTAAAAGACTGCTCGAAAATATCCCATTGAATCTGATTGGCTAATACAAAAAGGGGATGTTTAGGATTTAAGGTGTCCCTTAAAGTGAAGAATAAACTTCCCTGAGTTTGATCCTTTACCTTAGGTACCATCTTTTAAAAAATTTGCAAGGTTTCTGGCTGTAATATACAAAATCTTGCAAAATTTTTACTAAAAAAACCTATTAAGTTATTAACAATCAACTGTATGCTGTGTTGATAAGGGTCGTCTAACTATTATAAAAATTAGCTGATATGAAATAAATGGTTGATATATTGTTATTACGTTTGTACTATTTTTTATATTTATAGTTTTATATTTTTTCTTAAACGGCTCAAACTTTGAGGAGTTATTCCGAGAAAAGATGCAATATATTTATGATCAACATTTTGTAAAATATCTTTTCTCGTTTTAATTAGTTTAATGTATCTTTCAGCAGCGTTAAGTGAAAGCAAATCGAAGTATGTATCCTGAGTCTCTTTATACAAAAGCTCTATTCCGGCAAGTTGCAATTTAATTATAGAAGGATGTTGATTACTTAACTCTAAAAATTTTTTTTTAGAAAGAATGAACATGCGGGTAGGAGTCATCGTTTTTAAAAATATATCCGTTTCTGTATTGTGAAAGAATGATATATAATCAAAAAACCAATCATTTTCGAAATCAAAATAAATACATTTTTCAATATTATTTATCTCATTAAAGTATCCTCCTACACCACTTATTATAATTCTAATATGGCTTTCTGCTTGATTCTGTTTTTTTAAAATTATATTTTTTTTATATTCTACAATTTCGCCACCATACAAGAAAGGTAGAATTTCATTTATGTTAATATTTGATAATTTTAAAATCGCTTTAATAATTTTTTCTGAAATATTGTTTAAATCTTTTTTCATCTGATGTGGTTCATATATTTAGACCTTTGCAAAATTATTTCAATTTTTAGATATATCAAAAATATTTGCTTAAAATTGAATCTTTAAAGTAATGATTCAATTTACAGGGCTATTTTATTCAAAAAAACACCTTTTTTAAAGCCAAAGAACCTTATTTTTTTGTTTTTAGGCTTTAG
>JABUFC010000088.1 GCA_013314715.1 Bacteroidales bacterium
GTCATATTTCCTGATTTTTCTAATTTCATAACGCTAAAATAACCATTATTTCTGGAATTTTAAATAAAAACATCAATAAGTTATTAACAATCACATATTTGCATGTTAATAGCCTTGCAAAGGACTCAATATATAATTTATTTTCAAAATTTTAATTTTTTTTTGGCTATTATAATCAAATAAGATATTTTTAAAAATAAAAATTGAGACCTTTGCAAAACTAAAATAAAACAACAGTATTCTTTAATGCGATTAAAAAAATTAATCTTTTTTTTCAATAATTTATAGATTGCTTCTCTATGTTCGTAATGATTAAAAAGGAGTTTTGCAAAGGTTCTACCATTCGAATAAATAGTGAAAGTTATTTGTGAGTAATATTTTATATTCGGTTGGTCTCGTCAAAATGACGAGATGGCTATTTCATCTTTGTAAAATTTTAAAATTATTGATATTTTTCATCATCGATTGGTGTGCTAATTTTTATTTGGTCATATACATTTTATAGATTATTCAGCTGGTATAGCAAAAAACTGATCTTCGCCCCAATAATGTGCACCAAAATTAAAGAACACACAAGCTGTATTAAATTGACCAATTCTGCCCCATAGATAATATCTTTTTACATTTGAGGAACTATTCACAACATGTATAGCACCCCCCGTCATACCATACCGAGAAGGAGCAACAACTCCACCACTAATTAATGGACTACCAATTATATCTGGAGAAAAACTAAATGTTGTACTGCTTTCGCACAAAGTAAAACTTCCCCATAAAGCTCTATCGAAACCAGTATCATCCCACCCAACGGCTCCTCCATTATTTGGTGCTAACAATAAAAAAGCATAAACAATCCATTTACCAGGAGGTAAGTCTATGTATGACCCCACAAAACCAAAAGAAGGGGCAATTGTACTAAAATGATTGGGAATAGTAGCAAAAGTACCTGAAACAGCTCCAGAATAACCACTCGTTTGTAATCGGTTCCACCTATTATTGTACCAATAATAATAACCAGGCGTTACATCGTTAACAGTTGCTGTATTGTAAACAAGCAAACTTGTAACAGGGCTAGTAATGGGCGATGCCGATGTGGTTTGCGTTAAAGCTACACGCGGAATCAAAACACCTTTATTACTAAAACTAACATCCAAGCCAGCACTTGCATCGGGATTGGCACCAGTACTATTAATGGCTACTTGCGAATAAATAGGTAAGAGCTTTAGATTTAATACAACTACTAAAAACAATAATCTGATTAAAAATGTTACTTTTGTGCTCATATATAAAATGTTAAATAATTAAATTCAATAAATACCCAATAGATTTCTATGCAAAAATATAACTAAAAAAATCTAAAATCTAGGGGGTACTCCCCCTAATTGCTTAAAATTTTTAGATATTTATATGTTTTTTTAATTAAAAGGATGAATGATTCCGATTAATTAATACAATATTTTTTTTGAATATATAGTTTTAACTTTAATGATACTATTGATTTATTATCATTTTTTAAAAGATTTTTTTAATTTAAATTTGAACAAAAAATTAAAATCTTTTTTTTAAATGGCTATGAAATAGATTCATATTTAATTTTCATAATGATGAAACAAATTTTTCTTAATCTTAAATTTAAAAAATAATTATACATGAAAAGAAAATTATTGACAGTTGTATTAATATTTATGGTTACATCTATCTCCAGCCAAATTGATACTTTGTTTTTTTATTCAACTATTGATACTAATAAATTAAATGATTACATTAATAAAAAGAACATAAATTTACATTCTAAAGCGTGGATTTATAATTTTTATAAATATAATTATTACATAATAAGACGAAATCACATCGAAGGAAATAAAATATTAAAATATCTAATCAACCATTCTAATTCTATTAACTCAAAATATTACTTAGATCATATTAAATTTTATAAATTATGGCTTTTTACATTATATGATAATGTAGATTCAGTAAATTATTATTTATATTCAATTATAAACAGCAAAGATATAAGCAATAGATTAAAAGTTCGTACATTAAATACTGCAAGTTTTTACTTTGTAAGAAAAAATCTTTCAAAATCGGCTAAGTTATTATATAAAGCCATTGATATCGGCTTAAATGATTCTTTACCGGAACTTTATCATACATTCTTAAATTTATCTGCCATATATTTAAATCTAAATTTAATATCAAAAGCAGAAGAATATTTAAGTATTGGAATGAAATTTAAAAAAATAAATCCTAATCCTATTCTAGATTATTTATACAAGCATAATGAAAATGTTATTTTATATACAAAAATGGAATATAATAAAGCAATAATTAATTTTACAGATATTTATAACTTTATGAAAAAATATAATTTAAATGAATACTTGATAGGCTCTGCTATCAATATTTCGAGAGCCTACTTTTATTCGAATAAGTTTGACTCATCATATTCATATGCCATAAACATATTACCAATTATTAAAAAAGATACTTTAATTAAGAATAGAGAATATTTATCTAGTTACTATTGGCTTTTGAGTGATTTATATATAAACAAAAAGAAAATAGATTCTGCAATTTTTTATTTAACTCAAACTTTAAATGAAGCGAGTGTTACAATGTTGCCCGATATTTATAAAGATTTTTCAATTATTTACTTTAATGAAAACAATAAAGACAGTGCTTATTATTTTGCAAGATTAGCTTATGAATCACAAAATAAAATTTTAGACACACTCAAAACAACAATTGTCAATGAATATGCTAACAAAATAGATTTATTAACTATTGCATTAAATAATAAAAATTTAGAATTGAAACTTATAAAAAGTGAACAAGATAAAAAAAATATTAAAGAAATTATTATTTATTTAAGTATTATATTTTTGTTTGTAACGTCCTTAATTATTTTACTATTAAGATATATTCATATCAAAAAAGTTCATAATTTAAAAGAACTATTCACTCAAGAATTAACAAAATATCAAGAAAAATTAAATCAGCAAATCTCCATGGAACTGCATGATCATATTGGACAATCATTGATATTACTGTCAAGAAATAAAAACATAATAGAAATACCAGAACTTCAAGAAAGTATAAAAGATATCATTAACGAACTACGTCAAATTTCACATCAAGTATTTCCAACATATTTAATTAATAATAATTTTGAGGAAGCATTAAATAAACTCATTTATGAAACGGAAAAAAATAGTCAATTTGTTATTATAAAAGAAATTGACAAAAACATCAATAATATGCCACAAGAAAAAGCATTACATGTATATCGAATTATTCAAGAGCTTTTATCAAACAGCATTAAATATTGCAATGGAAATCTTATTTATATTAAAATTAATACAAATAATGATAATTTTACATTATTGTATAAAGATGTAAGTAATAACATTGAACATAAAAAAATAATAGCTGGATTTGGAATAAACTCAATACATATAAGAACTATCATTTTAAATGGCACATTAGAATATTGGTTTAATAAAGGATTTAATATAAAAATAATATTTTAAAATATATGAACATTTTAATTGTTGAAGATCATCCCTTAATCCGTTTATCTTATAAAAAAATTATGGAAATTTTATTTGATCACTTTAATATTTTTGAAACAGATAATCTTATTGAAACATCAAATATTCTAAAAACACATGAATTAAACTTTGCAATAGTAGATTTAAATTTAAAAGGTATAAGTGGTTTTAATATTATTAAACTTATAAAAAAACAACAACCCTTTTGCAAAATTGCTGTTGTATCGCTCTATGATGAAATTGAAACCATATGGATATGTAAAAAAATTGGTGCAGACGGATTTATATCAAAAACTTGTAACGAAAGAGATTTTGAATCTACATTAAAATTAATATTAGAAAATAATAACTCTTTCATTACAAATAAACAACTTAATGAAAAACTTACTTATTTGTTTTCTGATGATATAAATTATTTTTTTGAAGAATTTTCAAAACTAACAGAAAAAGAAAAAATAGTTTTTAAATTAAAAATAAATCAATTTAAAAACACTGATATATCTAAAACACTCAATATAAAACTCAAAACGGTTGAAAATTACATAACACGAATAAGTACAAAGTGTATTCCCAGTAATTATAACTTCCACGATTTTGTTGAAAAATATAAAAACACCATAAACTTCATTATTTCTCAAGAATAGAAGTTTTAACTTTAATAAATTACAATCCGTTTTTATTAAACTAAAATATGATAAAACCATATTTTTTTGTATTTCATTTTAAATTTAGTTCGTTTTAAATTTCAATACCTTTGCAAAACTCTTTTTTGTCAATACCATCCTTTCCCGTTATTGCAAATGAAGAGTTGGCATTGTGTTTTGATCCCGAGAAATCGGGAGAAGCAATCTTCCCGATGCTCGTTAAAATTGTGTTGTGAGACCTTTGCAAAACTTCTTTTTTGGTCGAGTCCAACCTTTCTCTCGTCATTCTGAGCTTGTCGAATTTCCCGTCATTCTGAGCTTGTCGAAGAATGACCCCATTGCCCATTTTGTTTTGCGTATGGTTATACCTCGACAGGCTCGGTATGACGGTGGGTGTAGAGTTTATTCTTCTAAAAATATTACTTTTTTATTA
>JABUFC010000089.1 GCA_013314715.1 Bacteroidales bacterium
ATGACATTCTTCGAATCTTATATGGGTGAAATAAAGACTCGTCGTAGCGAATTTTTCAAAAAAGTGAATTCCATTATAGACTGGCGTTGGTTAGAACGTGAGTTAGATAAAGTTTACAAAAAAGGTGAAAGTGTAGATGGTCGTCCCAGTTATCCGTCGATAGTGTTATTTAAAATGCTATTAATAGAGATGTGGTATGATATGAGCGATGTAGCATGCGAAGATTTTGTAAAAGACAGTGTAAGTGCACGAATTTTTTTAGATTTAGAGCTAAATCAACCCATTCCCGATCATAGCACCATCAGCCGTTTTCGTAGTGAATTAGTTCGTAAAAAAGCCTACGATCGTTTACTTCGAAAAATCAATAAACAATTAGAACATCACGGTGCAAAAGTAAAAAAAGGGAAAACCATTGTAGATGCAAGCGTAACCATAAGTCCATATGCTCCCAAAGGCAAAACAACTTACGAAATAGCTGAAGATAGAAACGAAGACGACCGTTAATTTAATGCTTGCCGTATCGCTTATTTAGATGGGCGAAGTGTGCCCATGTGCGAACTAAAGCCTAAAATAAGGGCTAAAAGATAAAAAATAAGGTTCTTTGGCTTAAAAAAAGTTGTTTTTTTGAATAAAATCGTCCAGTAATTTGAATAATTACCTTAAAAATTCAATTTTAAGCATATATTTTTGATATATCGAAAAATTGAAATATTTTTGCAAAGGTCTCCAATTATTATTATCAAACCACACCTGAATGTATTCCCACAATTATTGGTTCTATTAGCCCTGTTTCAGTTGGTGTTCCTATGTATAATAAAACTCAATCCTGCCCTTTCCCCAGTACAGTCCCTCCACAAACAACAATTACTATATCCACACCGCTTACAGACCCTGTATTTACACGCATTGACAGCCTAAATAATGCTGTAGCAGCTTTGCAGCAACAACATCAAAATATTTTGACCAATGCCGATAAAGGACAAACACAACTTTTGCTCGATGCCATTATGGCAAGCCCGCCATCGGGTCAGTTAAAAAACATGCTTATGGCCGATTCTCCTTTGTCAGATACCGTGCTGATAGCCTTTATGACACACTCCATCAACAAGCCTGCCCAGAAAAAAGAAGTGGTACTTGCCAACTCACCACTTCCCATACGTGTACGCCCGTATATTGACCAGATGAACATAAACCAGAACTTCAAGAACCAGTTATGGGCAGCACAAAACGGGCAACCCAATGCACGCACCCAAATGGAAAACCTGATAAAATGGCTGGACGATTACCGTATGCAAACGGTCAGCGACCTTATTACAAGCACTACTTACGATTCGCTGGGATATAAAACCGACAGCATTATAGCGTACCTTGCCAATTCAAACATGGTTGAAGACCGTATTGCCCGATGCAATTTATTCTTTAAAAAAGCCGATTACACACAGGCACAATCGGAATTAGGTGTAATCAATACCCTTGTAACCGGTTTACCCGTGGAAAAGCAACCCCTCTTCGACGATTATGTAAGCACTTCCGATATTTTACTCCAGACGCTTCAATTGCCCGACAGTATAGCCGACTCGTTAATTATAATGAACCAGCCCTACCTGGAATCAGTAGCATCATCGGAATTTGTATATGCACAAAGTACGGCAAAATCGCTGCTCGAAAAAGCAGGCATACCGCAGGAGTATAATGTGTGGCTGCCAGATGGTTCGGTTGCAAAGAGCCTTTCTCTGTCAGCAAATACAAGCCATTACGATTCCGAAACCTGCAACAAATTAGTTATTTCCCCTAACCCGTCAGATGGCAATATAAAAATAAGCTATCAACTGGAAGACGGTGAAACGGGTGGCGAAATAAGGCTCACGGCTTCTGACGGAAAAGTAATGAACTCATACCAGGTTACCGGCGAAAAAGGCGAAATAAGGATTAATTGCAACACTTGTATTTCAGGTAATTATATATTATCTTTGTATATAAATGGCGAACTGCATTGCAGCAAAGCCGTAAGCATCAAAAAGTGAAAATAATCTTTTTTATAGTATTCTTATTCATTATTAAACTCAGTGGGTTTTCACAATCCACTGAGTTTTTTAAAACGTATAACTTAAATGCAAAATTATTTAATTTAACTGAGTATAATAATTCCATATACTGCAATGGGAATAGTATGCTTGCAAATCCTAAAATCTTTTTATTAAAAACAAAATCAGACGGTAGTTTTGAAGATACCGCTACTTATGGTGTTGATACGGGCTACTATGTTTTAAAGAACTTCATCTCATTACCAAATAATAAACTTATTATTTTATCTCAGTATCAAAGATCTTTCTTATCCATTTTTAAACAATATTTATTATATATAGATACTGGATTAACCAAAGTTAAAGATTCTTTATACCCGACCATTAATTTAGAATTTTATGGCAATGCTAAAAATAATGGTAATTACTATTTTACAGGTGGTACAAGTTATGACGATAATGGAGATAGTATTCCAAAAGGAAATTTTCTTTTTTTGAAAACAGACTCTGAGTTTAATATTATTTCAAGAAAAAGCATTGGCACAATCAACTCCGACTATCCTTGGGGTTTAATAAATGGTTACAATAATAATTTACTTTTTTTTGGATTCACTGCTTATAATGAAAGTAAAGATGCTTGGTATTTAATAAATGCAGATACAAGTGGACAGGTAATAGGTCAATACTTATATGGAAATCTATCCAATTATAATGATGAAGGAATAAAATCAATATCTTTGGGATATGATAGCTCTTATTTTTTAACCGGAATAATGTATCAATATGAATCACAGGGTAATTATTATTCTTCATCTGCTGTTATAAAAACAGACAGGCAATTTAATGTATTATTTACTAAGAATATTGGTGTTCCGACAACTGGCTTAACTGTTTCTAAAATAATTTCAATATCTGACGGGAACCAAGCGGTTCTTAATCAAAGAACACCTCTGACTTATGAAGCAAATATCTATTCCCAGGTTACCAAATTCAACAACGATGGTGATATACTCTGGTGGCGCAACTACATGCAGGGCGACACCACTCAATACATCCGCTACCGTGCATGGGACATGATAGAAACCAGCGACAAAGGCCTTGCTTTCTGTGGCTCTGCCATTGATACCATCAATGTAGGCCCCGATATGGAAGCATGGCTTGTAAAAACCGACAGCCTTGGCTGCGATGGCCTGCAAAGCTGCAATGATACGGCATTGGTTATTAATGTAACCCAGGTACCCGATACCATCTGCAAAAACGACACGGCATGGATACCCGTTACATTCAAAGGCCGCAGTGCCCCGTACTCCATCTATGCCAATAACACACTTGTATTGGATAGCATTTACTACCCCAACACCTTACCCCTTTGGATAGACACCTTAATGCCCTATGTCCCCCTCAATACCGGCATGCAGCAAATCATAGTAAAAATAAAAGACCCGTGGGGCTGGCAACAAAGCGATACTGTACAAACCTATGTGAAAAATTGCCATCAGGGTTTTGCTTCAGAAACATTTTACAAATACAAAATAGAAATCTACCCCAATCCAGCTACCACCGAAGTTCATGTTCGCATACGCGGTGTGCTGAACGGCGAATACACCGTTACACTCTACGACATGCAAGGCAAGCCCGTACAAAAAATAATCACCTCCGCACCCGAAGCCACACTTGACATCTCGCAGCTTCCGCAGGGCATTTATACCATCAGGGTGTTAGGGAATAATATGGTAAGGAGTGAAAGAGTAGTAAAAAAATAATATCATTTAATCTGTATGGAAAGTATTAAATTATTTGCAAATACTGAATCAGAAAAGATATTACTAAAAGCAAAATCAAAGCTGACAGCTACAAATGACACAAAAGTAATTATCCAGATTACAGCTTATATAAATACAATCCAGATATTCTCCGAGACAAAAAAAGGCTCATTTCAAATAGAAGCAAAGCAAGATACCTATATTCGTTTTAAAGCAAACAGAGACATATTATTGATTTATAAAATTAAACAAATATATTAGCGAGTCCTTTGCAAGGCTATTAACATGCAAATATGTGATTATTAATAACTTATTGATATTTTTATTTTAAATTCCAGAAATAATGCTTATTTTAGCGTTATGAAATTAGAAAAATCAGGAAATATGACATTCTTCGAATCAAAAGCTTTGCAGGCAAATAACCCCGGCAAAACGACCATAGGCTCGGTTGAATTACAACTAGACCAAACCAAGCAAATCAAAGCCCTGTATTTTAGCTCTGTAATTTCGGCACTGCTCGATTCTACC
>JABUFC010000090.1 GCA_013314715.1 Bacteroidales bacterium
TAATTATGCCAATCGGCACAATTCATATTTTGTTTGGTTTAGGGTAGAAGATCAACAATTGCAATTTTACAAAGTGGTGAACGATACTTTTACACTAAAAAATACAGTATCAAACATAGTAACGAATGTTAATCAATGGTACGATTTTAAAATAACCTACGATCGCACCACTGGTCGCATAGCTGTTTGGCGTGATAATGTTTATTTGGGAAGTTGGACCGACCCCTCGCCATACAGTACCAATGGTAATTATATCAGCTTTAGAACCGGTAATGCTGTTTTGAATGTTGATGAGCTGAAAGTATATCGTTCACGTTATCCGCAAGTTACGGTAACTGTGGGCGATAACAGCAAAGATATTCGTTATCAAAATCCCAATCCAACCACCTATGGTGCAAAAATTAAATCCATAGTAGTCGATGCTAATAACAATTTATCGTCTATTGCATACCACGATTTGAATGTTGATTGGACAGCACCGCAATTGTTTGGTATAAACGATGGTGCTTCGAACGATATTGATACTGTTTACAGCAATACTACAGTGTATGCTAATTGGCAGGTAGCCGTTGATTCCAATTCCGGCATTCAGGAATATTTTTATGCACTTGGAACTACTCCTGGTGGAAATGATGTGGTAGATTGGACATCGGCAGGGCAAAACACTACAATCACTGTATCGGGTTTAAATCTTAATTATGGTACAACTTATTATTTCAGCATGAAAGCTACCAATTATGCTGGATTAACTTCACAGGTAACGACATCCGACGGGTTTGTGGTTAGTTCATTGAATTATCCTATGGCTAATTTTTCGGCAGTAGAAGATACAGTTTATTTGCCCAATGCCACTGTATTGTTTGTCAATCAAAGTCAAAATGCCACCTCGTATATGTGGAATTTTGGCGATGGTGGTACATCCACGCAAGTGAATCCATGGCATCAATACACTCAAGCTGGAACTTATACCGTGCAATTAATTGCTATGAATCCGCCTTTGCCTAATGATACGTTAACATTGAATAATTATATTACTGTATTGAATAGCCAATCGGTAGAAACTACTGAAACTATGTTTAGCCTTTATCCTAATCCGTTTACTTCAAATATTCATCTTATTTTTAATACCGATTTTTCTGGAACTGTTGAAATAATTGATGTTTTAGGAAAGGTAGTACTAAGTAAAAACATAGCTCATAGCTCATTTTTGAATATTAATGGACTCGACTGCTTAGAAAAAGGCACTTACCTGATTAAATGGATGGATACTCAAAAAACGTTATTGGGAACTAAAGTAATAGTAAAACAATAGATTTTAATAGATATTTATACGTTAGTCGATTCATATGCTATAAAGTAGATATTTTTGTTTATACTTTTTGCCTTTGAATAAAAAAAAATGAAAATACTTGTGGTTTGAAAGTATAAATTCAAATTTTATCGGTTAAAATTTACAAAATGATTATCTTAATGTAATATTGAACAATTTTTTAAATTATTTTTTAGCTTATAGAATATTTTTTAAATAATCATTATATATTTGTATAAAAATGATATTGTAACTGTATTTAAATAAAGATAATGTCAAAAAGTTTAAAAAAAATATTTATCTTATTTTTGTTAATACTTGTATTTAACTTATCTAATAGCCAAGACAATATATTAAATAATGATACAATTTTTGTTTATTCCACTTTTAATAGAGCGAATGAATTAAAAAGCAAAAACTCCGATAGTGCTATTTATTATTATATAAAAGCTTTTAGAATATCTTTGCCTTTATATGTTAAAAATAAAATTTCTAAAGTAGTTTTATTTAAATCGAATGATGAGATTTATAATTTTTTTCAAATAAATAATCTATCCGAAAAATATAGAAAAGTTGTATCAAATATTTTTCCTTATTTAAAAAATGATTGTGAATTGTACTATTATTTTCTCAGATTTAAACTTTTTGATGATAATTTTACAAAACTTTTTGACGATAAGTTAGTAAATCATATTATTTATTTAAAAAACAAGAATTGTTTTTGTGAAATTGGAAAATTATTTCTTCAATTAGGAAATTATTATTACAATATTACGGATTTAAAAAATAGCCTAAAATATTATCATTTATCTTATCAAATATTTAAGAAAGTAAATGATATTTATGGAATATCGAAAGTATTAAATAATATATCTATTATAAATACTGAACTGAAAAATTATAGAGAGGCAGAAAAGTATATAAAAGAGAGCATAGAAATAAAAAAATCTTTAAAAGATACAAATGGATTATCCTCTAATTATTCAAACCTTTCGTCTATATATAATGAAAAAGCAATAGATTATTTTAATAAAAATATTGATTCGGCAAATCACTATAAAAAACTTACTTTATATTTCATTAATTTATCAAAAGAAATTGATAGTATTAGAAAAGACGAATATGGATTAATCACTAATCTTATAAATGAAGCTACTATTTATACAGATTTTAAAGAATATGATAAATCATTAAAGATTTATAATAAACTAGATAAATTATTTCTTAATAATCGACATTATTTCGATTTAAAAATATACTCTAACATAAATAAAGCTGAACTATATAGAGCATTGTATGAAGAAACGGCATTGTCCGAAAATCAAAAAAACAATTATCTTCAAGAATCTAAAAAATTGCTTGAAGAAGCATTAAGTATTAGTACAAAAAATAATTTTCCGTATAATAATAAAGAAATATATAATAATTTATATTTAATTGAACTTGAGCTTAAAAACTATAAAGAGGCTTTAAATTATTATTTATTATGCGATAATATAAAAGATTCTTTATTTAATATAGAAAAAGTTAATTACATAAATAATTTAGAAAAAACTTTTGAATCAAATAGGCAAAAAGAAAAAATTGTAAATTTAGAGAAAGAAAAAAAATGGCTAAAAAACCAAAGGTTTATTATTTATATTTTTATCATAATTTTTGCTGTTTTATCGTCGATTGTAATTTATCAAATCAATAAAAGATTAATAATATCAAAGAAACAAAATAATATTATAAAAGCTCAAAAAGAAAAAATTGAAAATATTTACAATGAGCTTTTAAAGAAGAATGAGATAATTAATCAAAACATAGAATATACAAGACATATTCAAAATTCATTTTTAATTAACGAAAGTATATTAAAGAAAATTTATACCAATGCCTTTATTATTTATATGCCCAAAAATGAATTAAGTGGCGATTTTTACTATTTTAAGGAAAAAAATGGATTACAATATTTAGCATTAGGAGATTGTGCTGGTCATGGTATTCCGGGTGCTGTAATGAGTCTAGTAACTACTACAATTTTAAATCAAATTATTTCTGCAACCCATTTGATTCATCCTAATGAAATTCTAGAAAAGCTCCATTTTGAGCTATTAGCACTACAATGTCAGAGAAGCTATGATTTAACTGAAAGTGTTGAAATATCATTATGCTGTTTTGATAAAATAAATAAAAACGTTTATATTTCAACAACGAATCAAGATTTATATATATTAAAAGATGAAGATTTTTCAGTAATTAATGGCGATATATACAGTATCGGTCAGGTTATTGAAAAGGATTCTCCTACTTTAAAAGTAAAGTTATATCAAATAAAATATAATAATAGATTGAAAATGATATTAGTAACCGATGGATTTTACGATGAATATAATTATTCACAAAAGAAACGATTTGGTAAAGCTCGATTCGAACAGCTTGTAAAAAATATTATTAGCTATCCTCTTTCTGATATTAAACAATCTATTTTAAAAGAATACAGATTATGGAAGGATACTGATAAACAAGTTGATGACATTACAATGATTGGTATTGAGATATAATGCCATCGAATAAATAATATATTTTATCTTAAAAGTTATATAAACATTTTGTTCATTATTTCTTTATGCTTTTATTTTCATTACGACATATTCTTTAGAATATGTAATGGAATTTTGAATCATTTGGTTTATTATTATGAGTCCTTTGCAAGGCTATTAACATGCAAATAGTTGATTATTTACAACTTATTGATATTTTTTATTTTAAATTCCAGAAATAATGCTTAAGTGTTATTTAAAATGCTATTAATAGAGATGTGGTATGATATGAGCGATGTAGAATGCGAAGATTTTGTAAAAGACAGTGTAAGTGCGAGAATTTTTTTAGATTTAGAAATAAATCAACCCATTCCCGATCATAGTACCATCAGCCGTTTTCGTAGTGAATTAGTTCGTAAAAAAGCCTACGATCGTTTACTTCGAAAAATCAATAAACAATTAG
>JABUFC010000091.1 GCA_013314715.1 Bacteroidales bacterium
GTATTTGCCATTACAAAACTCCCTGATGCAATCATTGCACCACCAAAACCAGAAACGCCACCTACAATAGCACCACCCAAAATATAACCAAACATTTCTTCGCCTTTGGCTCCATGTGCTTTTCCTACCTTCCATCCGGTATAAGTGCCAAACGATGCTCCTATTAAAGCAGCTATTAATAATGGGTGGTTCCCTTCCGGATCAACATACTTCAGCGGATTATTAAGGCAATAGCTATATCGGTTATACGCTTGTGGGTTGTGGGGAGCGGGCACGTAGTTGTCGGGGCTAAGCATGCGGGCAAGGGCTGGGTCGTATAAACTAGTGTTTGACGAATAATAATGCTCTTTTATCGCCGTCTGCTGAAAAAACGGATAAATGGCTGTGTTATTGCAATTATAACCAACCACTTCGTTATAAGTTAGCGTGATATTTTTTGGCTGATGTTGCATCGATGGATTTGTGAGGGTAAAGGTATAAAAATATTTTTTTTAAAAAAAATTTTTATGTATTAATTGTTAGATTTAAGTTACAAATTTAAATAAAGTAACTATTCTAAATGATGTTAAATACAATTTTATAAATTAAAACATACTTCTCTTTACTTAACATATAATTTAATTTTATTACTTTTAATGTGTCCAATAAATATTTTTTCTTCTAACTCGTTTTTATAACACCTATTAATTTTTAAATTACTTAAAAATCT
Organism: Bacteroidales bacterium; assembly: GCA_013314715.1. NCBI lineage: Bacteria > Pseudomonadati > Bacteroidota > Bacteroidia > Bacteroidales > Bacteroidales bacterium. The sequence continues at coordinate 710 of JABUFC010000091.1, forward strand.
GGTATATAAAAATGGATATTCTATGTAATCAGGAATATATGAGTTTTTGTTTAGAATAAAATAATTTAATTCTAAATTGTAATTCCCCTTGTTTAAGGGATATTTATATAAAGCTTTTACTATTTCATTTTTTGTATAGATTAAAGGGTGTTTATACTCATTTATTAAAAATACTTTAACTTTTAACTTTTTATTTTCATGTGGATATAATATTAACAATTTTGAAAAATTATAATTTTTAAATAACTTCCTACAATGTTTATTCTCTATTAATTTTTGAACATAATTTAATTTTTTTAAATTTGAATTAATCAACTCTGGTTGAATTATATTATTTAATGAATCATAAAATAAAGCTCTCAAACCTGAACAAGTTGATATAACGTTTCTATCTTCAAAATTTAACGTATCAGAAAAAACTTTTGTACTTGTAATTTGTATTTTTTTATTAAAGAAAAGTAATATTTTAACACTATCAGAATTATTGACAATAGTTGTCCTCAATGTTATCTTTTTCTTTTTCGATTTTTCATCTAAAATAGAAATAATTTTAACAGAGTCACTTATCACAAATGAAATTTGTTGTGAATAATATTTTTCAACAATAAATATAAACAATATAATAAACAATATTTTCATTAATAATAAGGAAATGCTAATTTTATAAGAAAAATATGTTTATTTAACAAAGTATTGTATTGAGAATAAAATCCAGTACCGTTCATAATAAACTCATATTTATATGCATTGTATTCCTGAATAAAGTCTCCTAAATCTTCACCAAAGTTCAAATTATAATAATCATACCTACCAAAAATCATATCACTAGCATGTTTATTTTCATGGTAGAATGTTCCAATTATATCTTTTTCTGAAATTAAAGATTGATTATAATATAAATCATTAACAATTTTTTTAGAAAAATAAATTTTAGCAGAATATCTATTATATTTTAAACCGTTTATTGAAATTGTACCAATTTTTTTATCAGGTTCTGTTAGAGCTATTATATCATTATTCATTCTTTTTACTCCATATTTAATATGTTTATCATCTACACGAAGATACTTCAAATTATTTTGTTTTATTTCATCAGTTAAATAAGCATCAAAAAAATACTTATTTCTTACTGGCTGTTTACTCCCCGTCCAAGGATTTCTTCCTTGAGCTAATGCATCAGAATAACCCTTTATTCCACCCATGATACCACCTAAGATACCACCAGTTATAGCCACTATTTTAGCACCACTTATAAAGTCGCCATTAACGAGTGCTGAAGTTATACCACCAGAAATACCACCCATTATAGCACCAGATGTAGCACCCCATGCAACACCACCCAAAACACCGGTGACACCTATTTCTGAAGCAAGAGTCCCCAGACCTGCACCACCAAAACCAGAAACACCACCTACAATAGCACCACCCAAAATATAACCAAACATTTCTTCGCCTTTGGCTCCATGTGCTTTTCCTACCTTCCATCCGGTATAAGTGCTAAACGATGCTCCTATTAAAGCAGCTATTAATAATGGGTGGTTCCCTTCCGAGTCAACATACTTCAGTGGATTATTGAGGCAATAGCTATATCGGTTATACGCTTGTGGGTTGTATAGGCTAAAGTTTGAACAATAGTTAAGCTCTTTTATCGCCGTCTGCTGAAAAAACGGATAAATGGCTGTGCTATTGCAATTATAATCAACCACTTCGTTATAAGTTAGCGTAATATTTTTTTGCTGATGTAGCATAGATGGATTAGTGAGGGTAAAGGTAAAATTTTTTTTCAAAAATTACAATTGTTATAATTATTTTTCCCATGCTCACCAAAAAGAAGTTTAAAGATTTCTTTCAGAAAAATGTAGCTGCTTTATAAGCAAAAAGCCCGGAATAGCCGGGCTTTTTAATTATTCAGTTAAAGATAATCCTTAGGTTTTAATTTCGCCAATAGTAGTATTTCCTTACAAATTGCTAAAAACGGCTCTAAGTTCCGTTCTTTTGTATTGTTGGCGGGTTCAACTATATCTAAAATGATACATTCTTGCATCACTCTAATTGTAAGAGTAAATCCGGTAGGTTCATGACGTAAACTTGGGTTTTCAGGATTCATTCCGTTAATTAATTGTTCTATTGATAAATCAGAAAACATTCCTGTGACTTTATTAAACAATTCTATGCTGATATTATAAGAGATATCTGGATTACTCCTTTGAAACAACATTTCTTTAGTTAAAGGTTTCGTTCTAATTTCAACAATAGCAGTACTATCATCTTTAATAAACAAATCAATTCGTGTGTAATTAGGCTTTCTTTTGAGACCACTAATTTCAAGAGAGATTTCATTTAATCCATGCTGTGCAAAAGAGAATGAAGTTATATATATAAATAGTATTGAAATTAATATTTTCATGTGTAATTATTTTTTAATTTTTAAATTAAGGTCATATGGAATACGCCATTCGAATAAAGAGCAAGGCTTATTTGTGAGTGATAATTTCATTTTCGGTTGCTGTGAACTTATTCTCATGGCTATTTCATAATTAACGAATTAAAGACATAGACCACAATAAATTATATGGAGTAAAAACATGTGAAAAATTATAATTTAAAGTACCTTGAACACCATAATGTGTCCAATAATGAATCTGTCCTTCTCTGGTACCTAAATACATTGTCATTGGGTCAATTTTTCCTCTATTAGCAAAAAGTGTTAAAGCCTGCCTAGTAGTTACATCTGTACCTACTGGATCTTTTCCGACTGCAATAGCATCTTGGATGTTTGAAAAACGATCATAACCAAACTCCTGATGAGTATGATAATCAAATAATGCATTTTCATAATCACCAGGAACATTAGATGGTACAGTATTGTTTCTATCTCCTAGCGCATTTACATTAAAGCCACCTTCTGAATTAGGAATAAATTTTCCTTCTCGATTCCAAAACATTGACCGTTGGGTTAATCTCATCATTCTGGTATACTGATTATACTTTAATCCTGTACCTTTTATTCCAGAAGCATGGTAACTGTATGCAAGAGAAGCATGATATACACCCAATCCCATAACTCCACCTAATGCAGCCCCTTTTAAAATATCCTCATCCGAACCGCCACTCATCCATGTACCCAAACCACCTGCAGTTGCACCACCTGCAAAAGCTCCCCAACCACCTCCAATTGCAGCTCCACCTAATGTGTGCCAAAATTTATCCCAACCTTTGTAGCCCAAATTATCAGCCATCATATAACCGCCAAATCCGCCTATTACTGCTCCAATTATGTATTGTATAAATTCGCCATCTGGGTCAACATACTTCAGCGGATTATTAAGGCAATAGCTATATCGGTTATACGCTTGTGGGTTGTGGGGAGCGGGCACGTAGTTGTCGGGGCTGAGCATGCGGGCAAGGGCTGGGTCGTACAGACTAGTGTTTAACGAATAGTAAAGGTCTTTTACCGTCGGTGGCTGAA
>JABUFC010000092.1 GCA_013314715.1 Bacteroidales bacterium
TCACATTGCCTTGTGCATCGATAAGTAAAACGCGTGCATTGGTAGCTTGCGTGGCCACCGTCAGATTTTCCATGCGTACTGTGCCGTTGGTGTGAAGCTTGGCGGTTGGGTTGGTGGTGCCTATACCAATATTGCCCAAAGAATTTATCGTAAACATATCAACATTGTTGGTACCTAACGATATGCTTTGCTGCCCCTGTTGTACCATACGTGCATTGCCATTAGCGGCTAAGCCTATTAGTAAGCCGCTACTTTGACCGGTTCCAGTGGTATTGTTCGTTATTTGTATGCCATAAATGTTGGTTGCCAACGTGCTTTTATTTTCATCGCCGTTTATATTATTTATTATGCCTATCGGTTTGTGAATGTGCAATACATTTTGAGGTGTAGAGATGCCGATGCCGCTATTTCCTTCCGGTGTTATTACCAAACGTTCGGTGGTGCCGGTTGCCAATACTAAGTTATCGTTCTGAAAATTAGTGATGGTTGCTTTATTACCTGTCATTCCGATAAACATCCCGATGGTTTGGTTACCAACCGGGAAACCTGTCGTTTGGTTGGTTATATTTAAATAAGTGTTAATAGAATTAAACTCGTGCAGGTGTAATGTTGTTCGGGGTACATAGGCTTCGCTCCAATCAAAGCCTATACCTATTTTATTTTTATGGTATAACCATCCATTGCAGTTTCCAGGAGATGAACATTGAATTTGATTTTGAGCTTGCATACAAATAGGCATTAAAGCCATACAACTAATTGACAATAAGGCTATTACCACCCATGTGCTTTCTGGAGGGCTTTACAAATGAAAAATTGGCTAATAAAGCGCATAAGTTGATAAACTAATTTGTTGCAAATATAAAGGATATTTTTTTTTATTGTCAAGAGGCAAATTTTTAAACTACGTTGTTATTGTATAGATGGTTGGTTTGAATTTACAAATGGTAGTTGTTATTGTATAGTTGGTAAATAGTTTTATATAACATAAACTATTTTATTAAAAATTATTAGTACTTCATTTATTTAAAAATTAAAAATTTAAAAATCGTCGTAAAAATTATTCATCTGTGTTCTAAGGCTTATATAGAAATAGGTTGTAGTTGGATAAGATGTTTCACTCCGCACATGTAATCCTACAAGAAGTTGCAAACGAGAAGGGCGATGCACTATAAGTCCACTCTCAACTTTCCATTGCGAAACATGAGCAAGGTTGCTAATGGTATCGATTTGCGGTAAGCGTTTTTCGTGAGTGGCATAACGGGCATCGTTTAGTTTCAAGTTTAAGAACCATCGTTTATAAGTATAATGTAGCATTAGTAATTTCTCCGAAAAATGATTTCCCAATGGATGGGCGATAGGCTCATTATGTTGCGTAAAAGTTTCGCGTTCGCTTGCACCCACATACATAGCAGGTGTTGCCTCGTTGTATTCTATAAGCAAAAAAAGATTTTTTATACCTAAGGGCTCGTTTATTTTTATTCCACACTGCCACGCCATTTTGTTTTGGCGAAGTGAATCGTTGTTCGAAAGTTCATCCAAAGCCCATTGCCCATAAATTTTAAGTTTAGGCAACAACGATAGTTGCGTTTGTGTTCCCAACATCACATTTTTTCGATTATTTAAGCCATAGAGCAAAGCTTGACTTCCGATAACAGGAATATAAAATTCTTCGGGTGGACGATTATTCTTTAACGACATGGCATTGAAAAGCGTATTCTCGAAAAATGCCCATTCCCATTGAGGCATGATTGAAAAGCTTAAATAATGTTGACTGCTATACTTACGCGAGTAAACCTTAGTGCGGTCGTCAAAAGCCGAAGCATTTTGAAAAACAGCATAAGTAGCAACATACTGCCAACGTTTACGCGTGAATGATATTCTAAAAAGTGGATAATCGAGAGGTGCATCGCTTAGCAAAACAGAACGATAGCCATATCCGATAAACTGACGGCTATGCCCCAATAAAAATTGCCAATGCTTGCTTGGCTGAAATTCAATCATTCCCGATGCTTGCGAAAAATCGTAACCACCATCCTTAAAACCACGAACGCGTCCACTCCCAGGCACTACCCCATTTTTTTTTATATATCGCACTACATAATCCTGATAAAATGCCTGATTTTCAACCATGGTTGTAACAAAACGAAAGCGTTGTTCAAACTGCCCACTAATATAAACACCTCGCAAATTCTGACTAAAAGAATGAAGGCTATCGTTCGAATAAGTCCAATTAACAAGTGGATTGATATGCAAAATAAAGTCTTTATCTTTTACCTGAACAAAGCTATGAGGCGAAAACTGCTTAAAATAAGATTGCTGCTCATAACGAACATCCATAAGATATTGCACAAAAACAGAATCGAGTTCTTTTGTGTGTTTGGTTATAGGAAAAAATCCCCCATGTAAAAAGGAATCTTTCTGCTGCATGACATATTCTGTTTTTTGCCGTTCATTCCAAACCAAAGAAAGTGGTAACTCCTGAGCTTTTGACTCATAAACAAGTAAAACGAATCCCAACAGCAAAAAAATACGCATGTTTTATTTTTTTGAGGCATTTTTTCGAGCATTTCTAAAATAGAGCCATCCTGTAAATAACAACGAAAAAGTTAACAAAGTAAAACCAATCCAATAATTACCATACCTATGAATCGAAAAAGCAACCACAATAAGCAACATTGAAAATAACGATAAAATAAACGTAGCTTTTAAATGCGAATAACCTAAATTTAATAAAAGGTGATGTAAGTGCTTTTTATCTGGTTTAAATGGAGAATGCCCTGAAAATATTCGGATTGTAAAAACGCGAATCACATCAAATAACGGGACAAAAATAATAGACATGGCCAATGTTGGAGCAGAGTAAGACCTAAAATACAAGTTCATAGAAGGATGCAGATTAGTATTGATAAATTCAATAGCGAGCATAGCCATAATTAGACCAATAAGCATAGAACCGGTATCGCCCATAAATATTTTTGCCGGTGTTTTATTGTAATATAAGAATCCAAGTAGTGCTCCGGTAAGAGCTACCGCCAAAATAGCATGTTGAAAATTCGGGTCAAAAAAATAAAAATAGATACCGTATGCCAACGATGATATTATGCCCATACTAGCAGCTAAACCATCGATGCCATCAATTAAATTAAACGCATTGATAATAACCAACACTGTAAAAATAGAAAATACTACGCTAACTAAAAAAGGTAATTCGGTTACCCCCAATATTCCAAACCATGAAGTAATACGCACATCGCCCCAAACAACTAATATTACAGATGCCACCAACTGCCCAACAGCCTTTTTTAAGGGTGAAAGCCCTACAATATCATCTTTAATGCCTATAACGGCTATCACAATGCATGCAGTAACTACATATTGCAAATGCCAACAATAAGCAAAGTTAGTCCAAAAAGACATGCTAAAAAAGAATCCAAATAAAATAGCTAATCCACCAAGTGTTGGAATATTGTTTTGATGTAATTTACGAGGATTGGGCTCATCGTACAAGTGCTTCATCTTTGCAACTGTTATGATAGTTGGAATCGAAAGTAATGATGTCAATAAAGACGTAAGAAAGGCAAATAAAATATTATACTCTTGCGACCATTCCATATGGTTGAAAATCATTCAAAATTTTGACAAATTTAAATAAAGCATACTTAAATACAAAATTTAGCAAAAAATGACGTATAAATGATAAATATTTCCACTATTGTCATCGCAAACAAACTGAGCGAAGCGCCCTACACCAATCACTTTTAGCAAGATGGCAACAATAAGATTGCTGCTGCTTCTAAAATGTAGAAAAATCGCAATGACATGAAAATATTATGAAATAGCCATGAGAATAAATTCACAGCAACCGAAAATGAAATTATCACTCACAAATAAGCCTTGCTCTTTATTCGAATGGCGTATTCCATGTGACCTTAATTTAAAAATTAAAAAATAATTACACATGAAAATAA
>JABUFC010000093.1 GCA_013314715.1 Bacteroidales bacterium
CGGTTCGTATCATGTCTTCCAATTCTACTTTTTTGCTAATGGTAAAGCGAATTTTCCGTGGTTCTGCTTCTTGCTTATGCTCAATGATTTCTACTTTGTTTATCTGTTTGGATGCATTGCGAATAAAACCTTCTACCGTATTTCGATAGCGTGCCATCAGTTCTATGTTTATTTTATCTTGCTCGGTTTGTTCCAATTTGGCACGCTGATAGCGAAGTTCATCCAGTGCTTCGCATATAAACCTACCTTCCCGGTCGTATATAAATACCTTTATTATGTTTCCGTTGCTGTCGTCAAGCCACCTAACAATTACTTCTTTCCCTTCTATTTGCTTTAGTACACCTATAAGTTTATCGTCAAGCAATAAGTTACCATTGCCATCGCCAAGTACTCTATGGGCATTCTGAACACGAACACGAGCAAGCTTGCAACTGGTCTTTGTCTCATAACCAACGGCACGCAATACACTATACCAGTTTATCGGATGCAATTCAGGGTGCTGATGCTCCATAAACACTTCCCAGCGTGTTTTGCCAGGATATTCTTTTTGATTTGTATGCAACGAATTATTCCATTGTTCAATTGATTTTAGCACTACATCAACAATTTCTTCTTTGGTTTTGTATGCAATCTTATCGTCATTGCCACCCTGATAGCGTTCGGCTTGTGCATGCGGACGATATATTGCACCTTCTTTTTTGTATAAATATGCCTGCTTAAATTCGCCTATTAAACGCTCTATTCGCTTTTGCCTTGCATCGTTGGCTATAATATGTATATCGTTAAACAATACACCGGGTTTTAAAATCGTTTCTTTTAACGTGCTGTTTAAATTGCTTTCGGCTTCTATCCCATAAGGCAACGGTACTCCCCATTCGGCATACTGACGTACCAGATTGCGATAAAATTCGAGTATCAATCCTTCTTTGTTGGTACCATATACCCACGATGTTATAGCTCCACTTGCCACATCGGCTGCTATGTAAAACCACATGCGGTTGCCCATGCCTTCGGCATATTTAAACGGCGGCTGAAAATCGTCAACACTGATTAAGCTGCCTGCATATTTTGGCGTTTCCATACGTGCATGCGGTATATATTGTCCCATATACAACTGACGGTTACGACTCCGTTTCATATATGCCGGCGCTCTGAATTCCCAGCGTTCCATCCAGCGATATATGGTACGCTCGCTGATAACATGAAATTCCGACGCTAATCGGTCGTATAATTCACCGGTTTGCATGTTAACTACATCAAGTTTTCCCTCGAGAAAATCGGTGTATTTCTGATATACCTCTATATGGGTCGGCTTGTATGCACGCCCGGCAAACATATCGCTCCACAACTGAAGCATTTGCGGTGTTACTACCTGAGCATTGTTGTTCAACAATCGCTTATCTATCAATGCCTCGTAGCCTCGTTTTATGTAATTGCTAGCTTTTTGCTGAAACTTACGCACATTCTGTGGTAAGGTATGCTTGCAACCATACTTGCGTTGCAGTATTATGTTGTAATCGGTAGTATCTTTGCACAAATCTGGCCATAGGTTACGCTTTGCGTTGCCAAGCCGTGCCGTCATCTCTTCGCGGTACTGCTTCATTTTAATGGCAGCATTCAGCACACCGGCATTTATGGTGTAGCGTTCTACATGCTCTTTGCTAATGCGGCGTTCGCTTTGTGTATCCTCGTCCCAAAGGGAAAATTCCTCGTAAAACCTGCGAGCCTCGTTGTCCCATTCAAACACATCGTCGAACGGATGGTAATAATCGCCATACGTACCATAATGTTCTATTACTTTATCCTGCCACTTACGGGGCAGAGCTATAAACTCCATTACACTCTGCCTGCCATTGCCTCCGGGTATGGTAATAAGTCCTAAGGAGCGAGCTTTTTCTTTATACTTTTTCCACAACCTTAATTTCATCCCCAGCTCCGCCATTATCTGAAAGCTGATACACACTTTATTTTTTATGACAATGTATGGCGAGTTCATAGTATTGTTACTGCTTATTATTTAACCATACGTACCACCACAATATCCCTATGCCAACAAACATGGCTATTAGCAGTAGCATTAGAAATATTCCGGCAGGAATGGAAACCTGATATTGGCTAAGCTGTATAATAACAAGCGTTAGCATTACTATTATTAAAATACGCAACGGACGTGGGCGATTAAATTTTCTCATAGTTTTTTGTATTTATTATGGGCGATATTATAAGTCCGATAATAACTCCTGCCACTGCAGCACTGTACCATGGCACATTTTCCCATGCCTGCGACCATATTACAACTAATACAACAGTAACGACCACTACTAATAGTTTGTGTTTCATAATGCAAAGGCTTTAATAATGGTAATAATTACGATAATCATCACTTCTACTATGGATATCCATAAGTAAATTTTGCTTTTGCGTGTTTCTAGGTCAGCATTATTTTCTTTCATACATTTGTAATCATTTATTATAATGTTTATGAAATCAAAAACAGGTTTTCCTTTAAAAATTCGTTCAAGACTGCACCTAATTTTTTTACTCAAACTAAAAGGTGCTAATAATAGAGAAGTGGCTACACATTTTAATTCCGAAAAGAATACGTATATATTACACAATCTTTTATATGAACTTGAAAAAGATGGACTTATATGGCTAAAAAAAACGCACATAGATAACGACACTTTATTTAACGTTAGACTTACTATGCAAGGGAATACTTACATTTATAATTGTATCACATTTTGGCTTGTATTGCTCGGTACTATTATTGGTATTATTAATTTGCTTGTGTGAACATTCTTTTATTAAGTTTAATATATTTAAAATCAGTATTAATGTAAAAACTGAAAGCAGTAATTTGTTTATTCGTCTGCTATATGTAAATTTTTGTTTCATACCTTATATTTTTTTAATAAATGCCGGTCTTCCCCGGCTGCCAGACTTGCATTTTGCAGCATATTAAAACCACTCCATGCGTGTTGTATTTCTATCCTTTCCACGCCGTCACAGGTTACATGGGCTCTCCTGTCGCCAATGCTGCTACTTTGCTTGTCGTTTCTATTCATCGTTTTGGTTGGTTTCGTTGTATTTTTTAATTGCTTCTTGGCGTGCAGCTATTATAAGCTCGGCTGCATGTTTTACTTTGGGCTTTAGCGTGCGTACACCTTTTAATTGAGCCCATACTGCCTTCCAAGTATATCCTGTCAGTTGCGCAATCTCACGTATATCGCCTCTTTTTAATTCTTCTAATAAATTTTGTCGTTCCATAAAAAAATCGTTTCTTTGTTCTTAATGGTTCGACAAATATAATAGCATATTTTCTATTATACAAATTATTTTGAGAAAATTTTCTATGATAAGAAAAAGAATTTTACAATTTATTAATAATAAGGGAATTACAAAATATGAATTCTATAAAATCACTAAATTATCTAATGGATTTTTAGATAAATCTGGTGCTATAGGCTCAGACAAATGCGAGATAATATGCTCATACTTCCCTGAATTAAATCCCGAATGGCTTTTAACCGGCAAAGGTCCGATGTTGCGAGAGCAAGCCGAGCCAAATAAACCCACACCTATACCAGCCAAACCTACCGATAGCAAATCCCTGCCACTGCTGCCGGTAAGTGCTATTGCCGGGCTTGGTAGCGGCGAACTAC
>JABUFC010000094.1 GCA_013314715.1 Bacteroidales bacterium
TAGAGCATATCGCCTTGTTCGAGTTGGAATTCGTAATTGGTGAAGTTGTTCATTATAATATGAATAGCTACGGGCATTTTGTCGCCTTTGTACTCGATAAGCTCATAGTTTGCTGTTGGTTCATTTTGAGCTTTTCTGACTAGATAAAGTGGGTTATTGGCTCCGGCGAACTGGCATTGCAGAGTGTTTTTATTGATAGCAATGAGTGCAATGTCCATTCCGTCTTTTTGTTCGCCAGCGATGCCTTTTTGTTGCAGTGCGTTGATAATTTCTTTACGCAATTCGTTTAATACATCGTTGGCTTTCGTCATTTCTTTTTTACGCACAATTTCGTTTAAAAAGCTAATGCCGAGCATGCTCATAAAGGCACCGGGTACGCCATGACCTGTGCAATCGGCAACTGCAACAATGAGCATATTATCAATTTGTGTAGTCCAATAAAAATCGCCCGAAACAATATCTTTGGGTTTGAAAAGGATAAAATGTTCACCCAAAATGGAACGTGCCATTTTAGATATGGGCAAAACCGCTTCTTGAATACGTTTGGCGTAGTTGATGCTGTCTGTTTGTCTTTTGTGATAAAATTCTATATGTTCTTTTTGTTTAATGACTATATCTCTTTGTGAGGCTATTTCTTCTTTTTGAGTTTTTATTTCGATATTTTGCTTTGCTAATAAAATGTTAGCTTTTCGTTTATCTCTAAACATTTTTAGCAAAATAAGCGAGAAAATTAATATCAAAACAATGACTGCAATTGATGAAAAAATGATGTATTGTTGTCTTTTATTTTCAGATGTTTTAGCTTCTATTGTTTTTTTGTCGAGTTCTTTTTGTTTCTGTAATTTTTCAACTTGCAATTGTTTTTTTTCAGCTTCGTACTTAGTTTCCATTTCAGCTAAAGCTTTAGTTTTTTCAGTAGAGAATAAGCTGTCGCGGATTTGAATATATTTTTCAGCAAATTCAAAGGCTTTTTTATAATTATTTAACTTTTTATATGCCATCATAAGATGCATATACGATTCGCCTTCTTTTGGTAATGCTTCTATTTCTTTTCCTAATATCATTGCTTTGGTTGCATAATCGATAGCTTTTAGCAAGTATTCTTTTTTTTGTTTTTCATTTAGTTTTGTAGAATCTGTTATAGTAATATAAAGATCAGCTATATTGCCATATACTAAAGCAATTCCATTTTTATCATTTATTTCTTCTTTTATTTTAAGTGATTTTTGATAATATTCGAGAGCTTTTTCATAGTTTCCTTTGTACTTATAGCTTCCTCCAATGTTATTATAACATGAGGCAAGCCCATTTTTATCGCCTAATTCTTCGTGAATTTTTAATGACTTTTGATAAAATTCTATGGCTTGTTTAACTTTATTTTGTGCTTTATAAATGCCACCTATATTGTTATAACAAGTTGCTATTCCATATTTGTCATTTATTTTTTTACTAATTTCTAATGATTTTTGGTAATATTCGAGTGATTTTTCATAATTTTTTTGATTAGAATAAATTATACCGATGTTTATATAACAAACAGACATGCTGCTTAAGTCTCCTAGAGATTCATTGATTTTTAAGGCATTAATAAAACAATCTAATGCTTTATCGTCTGCTCCTTTTTTATGGTATATGTTGCCGATATTGACATAGCTTCCCTACATCCCAACTTGGTCTTTCATTTCTTTAAAAAGACTTAGAGATGTTTCAAGATATTTTAAAGCGTTTTCGTAATTTCCTTCGTCGCTATATATTAGGCCAATGTTTGTTAAGCAGTTTGAAATTCCATTTATATCTTTCTGCTTTTTAAAAAGTTGAAGTGCAATGTTAAAATAAGACATAGCTACTTTGTTATAACCTAAATATGAGTAAACGATACCTAAGTTATTGTAGCATCGTGATAAACCAATCTGGTCATTGATTTTTTCATATTTTTTAAGTGCAGTAGAATAATAAGCAATCGCTTTTTCAAAATTACCAATATCTTCAAATACAAAACCAATATATAGAAGTGAAGTAGCTTCTTGTTTTTTTAGTCTGTTTTTAACTGCATGAATTAGAGATTTATTGTAATAAAAAAATGCAGAATCGGGATTTGTATTTTCGTAATAATCTCCAATTTTTAAATATTGAGACCAAATAATAGTGTCACTTTTTGCTTTTTTTAGCTCCCAAAATAGTGAGTCTAACTTATTAGCCGAGAAAGTATTCGCGACTATTATTAAAAAGCAAAGGTGGAGTAATATTTTATTTAAAAGTTTCATTTATTATATTTTTATTCCAACCACAGTGATATCATCAGTCTGTTCTCCATTTCCAATCCACTGCACAATGGTTTCTTCGAATGCTTGTTTTTGTTCGTTCATGGGTTTATGGGCATTTGCTAAAATAAGCTCTTTAAAACGCTTGTACATAAATTTTTTGCCATGTTCGCCCCCAAATTGGTCGGCATAGCCATCGGAGAAGAGGTAGAGTATATCGCCTTGTTCGAGTTGGAATTCGTAATTGGTGAAGTTGTTCATTATAATATAAATAGCTACGGGCATTTTGTCGCCTTTGTACTCGGTAAGCTCATAGTTTGCTGTTGGTTCATTTTGAGCTTTTCTGACTAAATAAAGTGGGTTATTGGCTCCGGCGAACTGGCATTGCAGAGTGTTTTTATTGATAGCAATGAGTGCAATGTCCATTCCGTCTTTTTGTTCGCCAGCGATGCCTTTTTGTTGCAGTGCGTTGATAATTTCTTTACGCAATTCGTTTAATACATCGTTGGCTTTCGTCATTTCTTTTTTACGCACAATTTCGTTTAAAAAGCTAATGCCGAGCATGCTCATAAAGGCACCGGGTACGCCATGACCTGTGCAATCGGCAACTGCAACAATGAGCATATTATCAATTTGTGTAGTCCAATAAAAATCGCCCGAAACAATATCTTTGGGTTTGAAAAGGATAAAATGTTCACCCAAAACAGAACGTGCCATTTCTGACATGGGCAAAACCGCTTCTTGAATACGTTTGGCGTAGTTGATGCTATCGGTAATTTGTTTCTTTTGTTCTTCGATGTGTTCTTTTTGTTTAATAACTAAATCGCGTTGTGCTGCGATTTCGTCACGTTGAGTAGCAATTTCGTCTCGTTGTCTAGAAATTTCTTCGTTTTGTTGATGAAGGATGATATTTTTTTCGTCAACCATTTTCTTTTGCGATTCAATAACTTTCTTTTGCATTCGTGTAATTCGCAACGAGCGATATACAAATCCTAAAAAGACTAAAACGAGCAACAATCCACCTGTAATAGCATATCGTACAATTCTTTCTTTTTTTCGTTCAATTGCAACAATTGCATCTTTTTTCTCTTGTTCTGCTTTGGCAATGGCTTGTTTTTTCTCAAACTCGTAGTTCATTTCGGCGTGAAGTTGTTGCTTCTTTTTTTCGTCGTTGGTAATGCTGTCTCTTGCTACAATATATTTTTTATAGTGTTCAAGCGCAAGTT
>JABUFC010000095.1 GCA_013314715.1 Bacteroidales bacterium
AGCTTTTTGGGAGCGAATTCAGTGATGTTATAATTCGTACAAACATATTGCAAATATAAATCAAGACCTTAGCAAAATTAGAATAAAACAACAGTAATCGTAAAAAAATCAATCTTATTTTCAATTTTTTTTCAATTACATGAGAATAAAAAAGGAGTTTTGCAAAGGTCTCATTTTGTATTTAGTCAATAAACTTGTAAGTTTGCAGCAAAATTCATGGAACAATGGAATACGATTTTAGAACAATAGAACAAAAATGGCACAAAAAATGGCAAGAAGCTAAGACTTTTTGTGTAAGTCATCAATCATCGAAACCCAAATTCTATGTGTTAGACATGTTTCCTTATCCATCGGGAGCGGGATTACATGTTGGCCACCCACTTGGTTACATTGCCAGCGACATCGTTACGCGATATATGCGTCATAATGGTTATAACGTATTGCACCCCATGGGTTTTGATGCATTTGGCTTACCTGCTGAACAATATGCCATTCAAACAGGACAACACCCTGCCATCACTACCGAAAATAATATTCAACGATACAAAAAACAACTAGAATTACTTGGATTTGCTTACGATTGGGACAGAGAAGTACGCACCTCCGACCCCCATTATTATAAATGGACACAATGGACGTTTATACAATTGTTTCATCATTGGTATCATACCGAAAAACAAAAAGCATTACCTATAAAAGAGCTTATTCAGTTGTTCGAACAACAAGGCAATAAAAATATTCCGGCTGCTCATCATTGCGAAATAGAATTCACAGCCGAACAATGGAAGCAAATGAGCGAAAAAGAGCAACAACAATTATTGCTAAAATACCGCTTAGCTTATTTAGACGAAACATTTGTGAATTGGTGTCCTGCATTAGGCACTGTTTTGGCTAACGACGAAGTTAAAGATGGCTTATCGGTTCGTGGCGGACATCCCGTAGAACAACGCAAAATGAAACAATGGTTTTTGCGTGTAAGTGCTTATGCCGAACGCTTATTAAATGGGCTTGACACCATTGACTGGTCTGATTCACTAAAAGAAATGCAACGCAATTGGATCGGAAAATCAGAAGGTGCCGAAATTCTATTCCCTATAAAAAACTTCAAAGAACCATTACAAATATTCACTACACGTCCTGATACTATTTTTGGATGTACGTTTATGGTGCTTGCTCCCGAACACGAATGGGTACTAAAAATAACGACCGAAGAACATAAAACCGAAGTTATCAATTACATTGAAGCCACTAAAAAACGCACCGAACGCGACCGCATGACCGAAGTTAATCGTGTTAGTGGTTGTTTTACCGGAGCTTATGCCATTCATCCATTCACCGGACAAGAAATTCCAATCTGGATTAGCGATTATGTGTTGATTGGCTATGGAACAGGAGCTATTATGGCAGTTCCTGCTCACGACTCACGCGATTTCAATTTCGCTAAACATTTTAATTTGCCTATAATTCAGGTAATAGATAATCCTAACGAAAAACGCAATCCCGATACTTCAACGTGGACTGAATCGTATGACTCTAAAGAAGGAGTATGCATTAATTCTAATTTTATTACTGGACTTAGTGTAAAAGATGCCATTCAAAAAATTATTGACGAAATAAAACAACGTAACATAGGTCAGTACAAAGTTAATTATCGTTTACGTGATGCTATTTTCAGCCGTCAACGCTATTGGGGCGAGCCATTCCCCATATACTACAAAGATGAGGTGCCCTACACCCTCGATGAATCGAAGCTTCCATTAGAACTTCCCGAAATAGACTCTTTCTTACCTACCAGCGATGGACAACCACCCCTTGCACGAGCTAAAAACTGGAAAACCGAAGAGGGTTATCCGTTAGAAACAAGTACCATGCCCGGATTTGCTGGTTCAAGCGGTTATTATTTCCGATATATGGACGCACACAACAACCATGAATATTTCTCTAAAGAAGCGGTCAATTATTGGAAAGATGTAGATTTATACATCGGTGGAACCGAGCATGCTACAGGACATTTAATTTATGCACGTTTCTGGTGTAAATTCCTGTTCGATATAGGATTATCACCGGTTGAAGAGCCTTTTAAAAAACTTGTTAACCAAGGAATGATTCAAGGACGGAGCAACTTTGTATATCGTATTGTTGGCACTAATAAATTTGTATCTAAAGGACTAAAGCATAAATACGACACACAAGAAATTCATGTAGATGTTAATATTGTTCATAACGACATTCTCGATTTAGAAGCATTCCGTCAGTGGCGTCCCGAATTTAACAATGCTGAATTTGAACTTGAAGACGGTAAATATATCTGCGGTTGGGCTATTGAAAAAATGTCGAAATCGATGTTCAATGTTGTAAATCCCGACGATATTGTGAATAAATACGGTGCTGATACCCTTCGCTTATACGAAATGTTTTTAGGACCATTGGAACAATCAAAACCTTGGGATACCAATGGTATAGAAGGAGTTCACCGTTTCCTAAAAAAAACATGGCGATTGTTCTTCAACGAACATGACGAATGTTCGTTATCTGATGAACAACCCACCGAACAAGAATTAAAACTACTGCATAAGCTTATTAAAAAAGTAAAGCAAGATATCCAAACTTTTTCGTTCAATACAACAGTAAGCGCATTTATGATTTTTATCAACGAAATAAGCGACTTGAAATGCAATAAAAAAGCTATTTTAGAACCGTTCTTGATTTGCTTATCGCCCTTTGCACCCCACATTAGCGAAGAACTGTGGCATTTACTTGGTCATGAGCAAAGCATTGCTAACGAAGCTTTTCCTGAATACAACGAAGCACTTACAGTAGATAATACACGCCTATATCCCGTTTCGTTCAATGGGAAAATGCGGTTTCAATTAGAATTACCGATAAACGCTACACCTCAGGAATTAGAACAAGCCGTTTTAAACGATGAACGAACTTCGAAGTGGCTCGAAGGCAAACAACCTAAAAAAATAATAGCCATTCCGGGTAAAATTATTAACATTGTTCTATAAGCCTCTGTTTACATTGAACATTTTTTTAATTGATTTGTAAATCATTATACCATTTTTTTATATGAAAATTTGTTTTATATTTGCTGTCTTAATAATTTGAATTAT
>JABUFC010000096.1 GCA_013314715.1 Bacteroidales bacterium
TTTGGCTTTAAAAAAGATGTTTTTTTGAATAAAATCGTCCTGCAATTTGAATCATTACCTTAAAAATTCAATTTTAGGCAAATATTTTTGATATATCAAAAAAATAATATAATTTTGCAAAGGTCTCAAATTAAAAAATAATTACATATGAAAAAACAGTTTTTAATTACATTTGTTCTAATGGCAATGATTTATATGCCATCTATTGCTCAGGTAGCAATAAATACCAGTGGTGCAAACCCAAATGCAAGCGCAGGCTTGGACGTTGATTTTACAAACAAAGGGGTATTGATACCGCGTGTGGCTTTAACACAAACAACAACCGCATCGCCCATTACAAGTCCTGCTACTAGCTTACTGGTTTATAACACAGCAACTCAAAATGATGTAACGCCTGGTTATTATTATTGGAATGGCAGTCAGTGGGTTCGTATTGCAGGTAATGGAACATGTAACATTGCTAATTATATTTTAAAATCGAATGGAATGGATGCTACGTGCAGCCAAATTTTTGACAACGGAACTAATGTAGGGATAGGCACTGCTTCACCGTCTGCTAAATTAGAAGTGGTAGGTTCAGTTTATGCTAATAATGGTTTAGTAAGAAGTACAAGCAACTCTTGGGCTAATCATGATATTCGTGTCGCATCTATCAGCGAACATCCAGCTTTTGTTGGTTTAAGAGGAAGGGGAACCATAGCTTCACCAGCATATCCACAGTCAAATGATCCCCTTCTCTCATTAACAGGTAGAGATATGATAGATGGTTATAGTGGTTATGGTGGAAATATTGATGCTTATGGAGGAGCAGCTATAGATTTTAGAGCTTCAGAAAATTTTTCAGGAACCAATAAAGGTGCCTTTATATCATTTATCACTACTCAAAGTGGTACAAATTTACCTATTGAGAAAATGAGGCTTACCGATGCCGGAAATTTAGGTATTGGAACAACTTTACCCAATGCCAGAATCGAAATACTTGGTAGCAACAATGCCGAGTTTATTCGCTTAAATAATTCTACCACTCCACCCTTTCAAATATTCTTTGGTAATAATTTAGGAAATGTAAGTAATCCCCAAGGTGTTGTTTATTTTGATGTTATCGGCACCGAAACTTATGTGATGGGTGGCCATGTGGTGCCCGATGTAAATATGTCAAGAGATTTGGGGTCTAGTCCAAATCACATGTGGAATTATTTATATTGTTATGATGTATATGTTGCTTCGTTAGGTGGTTATCTATATAATTTATGGTATTCAGATAAAAGATTAAAAAAAGATATAGAACCTATTACTAATGCATTAAGTAATATTTTAAAACTTAAACCCGTAAAATTTAATTGGAAAGCCGATGAATTTTCTGATAAACATTTTGATCGGAGACGCCATATTGGACTTATAGCACAAGAGGTCGAAGAAGTTTATCCTGAAATAGTCAATACCAACGACGAAGGTTTTAAATCTATTGATTATAGTAAATTGACGCCAGTTTTAATTAAAGCAGTTCAGGAATTAAACAGCAAAATCGAACAACTCGAAAAAGAAAATAAGGAAATGAAAAAGAAATTGAATATTGAATAATTAAGTTTGTTTATATAATAAAAAAGAATTTATAAATGATATATTTAAAAGCATATTTGTAGCAAACATAAATTTTATTATATTTGTAAAAATTTATAGTCATGAAGAAAATTTTAATACTTGTATTAATAGGCTTTTGGGGAGTAAAAGCCTATAATCAGTCGGCTATGGTAAATACCGGCCAGTTAGTTCAAACAGCTAATTACATTGTAGTAGCTGGTGATACTAAATGGCAAAACAACGGAACTGCATATCTTCAAACAGGTAGTGAGGTGCGTTTTGTTGGCACGAGCGATCAAGCAATTGATGGTACCAGCTCTACCGCTTTTGCTAATTTACGAATTAATAACACAGGCACTCATGGTGTGATTGTAAACCGCAATATTCAAGTCTTAGGAACACTTACTATGCAAAACGGATACCTCGATTTAAAAAACAATGAGGTTGACTTATCTACAACGGGTACATTAACCGGCGAAACAGAAACATGCCGTGTACGAGCAACCGATGCTTCTTGGGCAGAAGGTGGGGGAACAGGGCGATTAAAAGCTACACGTACTAACCCAAGTGGAAACGTTGCAGGTTTAGGATTAAATTTTACTCCTTCAACGAACATGGGTAATACGATTATTTATCGTGGCCATAATAATCAAAGTGGTGCTAATTTAACCACTAGTATTTTCAGGTATTTTGAATTGCAACCCACAACTTATGCTACTTTAACGATAAATCCGTTTTCATACTTTGATGCAGAACTTCATGGTATTACTCCCGAATCGGATTTAAAAATTATGCAATTATATAATGCTTCTAATTATTGGCAACTTCGCAGTACAACATTAAATACTTCTACTAATCAAGCAGCTGGTAATACTGCTGCCAATAGCTTATCTTATATAAAAGTAACTCTTGCTAAAGCTCCTTGTACTATAACAGCTAGTACTGGTAGTAATAGCCCAATATGTCAAAATGCAACATTAAATCTAACATCTTCTGCATCTAATGGCTATGGTACATTATCTTATAACTGGAGTGGACCTAATGGCTTTACAAGTACCTTGCAAAATCCTTCTATATCGAATGCTACTACGGCAGCTTCGGGTACATATTATGTTACCATTACAGATGAATTAAATTGTAGTGCAACTGCAAGTATGAATGTAACGGTTAACGCTTTACCAACAGTAAGCGTTTCTGCTTCACCTGCTACTATTTGTTCTGGTTCAAGTTCGACCTTAACAGCAAGCGGAGCATCATCATATAGCTGGAGTGGTGGTTTAGGTACTGGCAATCCCAAAACGGTTTCACCAACAACTACAACAACTTATACTGTAAC
>JABUFC010000097.1 GCA_013314715.1 Bacteroidales bacterium
ATAACCAACGAAGCAGTGCTAATATCCGACGCTCAGGGTGTTATAAAAGCATCACCAGCAACTCAACTAAAAGACAATTTAGGTAATCATACAGCTACCCAAAACCTAAAACTTGGCAATTACTGGCCCAGCAATGATGGCAGCGATAAAGGGTTACAAATAAAATCGGATGGCAATGTACAGGTAGGAGGCGGAATTACGCAAGTAAATATAGGAAAGTCGTATTCCAATGCACCGTATTATTTATCGAGCTACATAGGTTTCAATGCCCAACGCAACAATCAAGGGCAATGGACTTTCCAAAGTGATGATGCAAATAATGGTGGAGCAGCTATCATAAGCGATGTTACAGGAAATTTACATTTTGTAACCTATAAACCACCACAGGGAACTAATACAGCTACTTTAACTGAATCGGATTTATTGGCGAATACACCATTACTGATTACATCGAACCAAAAAATAGGTATAAGAACAACTAATATAAATGCAAATGCCGATTTACAAATAAAAGGTAATACATACATCGAAGATAACTTAGGCATAGGTATTTGTTTAACAGCCAATAATAATCCCAAAGGTTATCGTTTTGCCGTAAACGGCACTATGGGAGCAAAAGATATATTTATTGAAGTGGACGAAACACCTTGGCCCGATTATGTATTTGAACCCGAACATCGGCTTATGCCCTTATCAGATTTGGAATGGTATATAAACAAAAATAAGCATTTACCCGATATTCCATCGGCTAATGACATAAAAGAAAATGGATTATCTTTGGCAGAAATAAATGCTTTACTTTTAAAGAAAATAGAAGAACTAACCCTATATATTATAGAATTAAATAAAAAAATAGAGAAATATGAAAACAAGTAAAAATATTATAACAATCACACTGATTTCTATTTTTATATTTATTTCATGTATTAAAAAAAGTAATATAAACTATGTTTACGATAATTATTTATATAATGCAACAAATGATACTTTAGTATTAAAATTTCATTACATATATAACACAAATAGTAAAAGTGTTTTATACCCCAAAAGATTATATGGTGATTTTAGGGAAATGTTGTATAAGCTTCAAAAAATTGAAATTTTTAAATACAATGATACAAATAATTTATACATAGCTTTTTATAAAGAAAACGAACCTTATAATTATAAAACAAATATCTTTGATTTCCCATCTGCATGGAATTACGATACAACAATTACATGGTATTTAGTTAAGTTTACTTATTCATATTCAATAAATTATAATGATATTATAAACAAATAATATGATTAAAATAATAATATTAAAATTATTTTGTTCTATTGTATACTTTATACAAGCTCAAAACAGTTTATTAAACGAAGCAAAAAATTGTTTTGCGATGAAAATAACAACTACACGATTATTAATGTTAATTTTAACTCAATCTAGTTTATTACTATACGGCAATAATATTTCTAATGATAGCTTAAAAAACAAAACAAAAACTTTTAGTGGTGTTTTTGTTGATATAGGAGGAACCTCACCTTGGTTGTCTGTGAATTACCAACAGATATTTTTTTCAAAAAAATTATATTCAGTAGGAATAATGACAGGGTTTAACAGAAAAGGGGGATATTCTGACAACATATTTCAAAATCATTGGTATTTGTTAAATTCAATAAATTATGAAAAAGCATCTGTTGAAATAGGTATAGGTGTTAAGCTATCGTATTTGTCAGAGGGATATAGTGTAATTGTTGACGAGCATAACGGAATAGAATATTTTTCTACAAATCCCAATCAAATTGAAAGCGATTTAATTTACCAAGCCAGTTTTAGGTATAATATTTCAAAAAGATTTTATATTAAATGCTCAGCTAATGGAAAAATCAGCGATTTAAGTCCCAATTATACCAGTTACTTTTATAATAGCCATTATGGGGCGAGAAAATTTCTTGAAAACTATAACTTCCCTTTATCTATAAGTATCATTGGGTTTGCATCAAATCCATCGAGGAAGAATGTTAATTGTGATTTATATGAAAGAACAAAAAATGCTTTTTTTATTAACTTTTTGAACTATTCATTTGGCTATGAAAGGCGAATACTTAAAAAAAATGAACATTCTTTATATGCCTCCTATCAAAACTTGTTTATTCCTTATAAAAGATATTATGAAAGCAATAAACGTGGTATATTATACATACCGGCTTTATCACTCAATTATTGTTTCTCTGCTAATCAAGCATTTACACCGGTAATTGGTTTTTCATATGTTCATGTTTATAATAAATTTAGTGTTTTTGATAAGTTGTTTTATGAAAAAGCTGATTATTTAAGAGCTAATATTGGATTGAAGTTTTCTGTTTATAAAAATCTTTTTATGAAAATAAACTATGGTCCTAAAGTTAAAGTTTTTAATGACCACACAACTTTAAATAAAGATAACTCTGAAATAAATTTTGATTTAATACATGAAAGTATTACAGATTTATACTTTACATTTGGTTATGCTTTTTAATTATGTAGGTATTGTAGATACCTCTTTTTCAGTCAATTCAAAAACAAACACCTGCCTGATATGCCAACAGCAAACATCATAAAAGAAAATGGATTATCTTTGGCAGAAATAAATACACAACTTGTAAAAAAAGTAGAAGAACTAACCCTTTATATTATTGAATTGAATAAAAAAATGGAGAAATATGAGAACAATAAATAAAATGAGTCCTTTGCAAGGCTATTAACATGCAAATATGTGATTGTTAATAACTTATTGATGTTTTTATTTAAAATTCCAGAAATAATGGTTATTTTAGCGTTATGAAATTAGAAAAATCAGGAAATATGAC
>JABUFC010000098.1 GCA_013314715.1 Bacteroidales bacterium
AGCTTGTCGTTTGTAAATTGTTCTTCTTTGCAAACTATACCAAGCGAATTCACAAGCTCCAATGTAGTGTTTTTGTTGTTTTCGGGTAGTAATACATTGAGTTCGTTTGTGCCGGGATTGGGATAAACAAGAGTGTTATCAAATACATAAGTATTTTCGGGTACATTGGAAATAACATTACCAAGGCTGTCGAATTTTAAAATAAAAATATCACGCTGATAGATATTTAGGGTACTATCGTATATAGTACCGGTAACATAACAGCCACCATCTGGGCTTGCTAACAAAGAATTTGAATTATATGACAAGTCACCTCCTACAAATTTTCGCCATTTTAGATTTAGATTTGAATCTAAATTACAAACTACTATCCATGTTTTTTGACTCGACCATGGAAAATCAAACGGAAAATTATAAGTATAGTTAAAATAAAGGTTGTTTAAATTTTTAAAGTCAAAGTTTGTATAAGAAGCAGGATAATTTGAAGTATCAGGAGTTGAGTTTCCAAAGTGCACTGTTTTTAAAACATGATAGGAAGTATCAAAAATTGAAACAGTGCTTCTATGGTAAACCGAACCACCAATAATTTTTTCTGACTTGCCCGATAAATAAAATTCTTTTTCGTTTTTCTTCTTTATATTCATAGAAAACGCAATTCCACTTTGGCGAGGTGGGATTGTATCTATTCTTATTATGTTTAAAGAGGAATCCAATCGAACAAAACACCTTGCTGTTCCAAAAGACATTGTCAAATGACTTGAGTATATTGGAGCAATATAAAAATTGTCATATTTTAGGATTCTAAAAGCCAAATCGTAACCTAAATAATCAATATAAACACTATCTATTAAATTTACATTCGAATCTAATTTTAAAAATAATATCCCATGTTGTAGGTTACCTATTCCTGATGTAGTAATAATGTAATTTCCATTGTTTAAATGATTACAATGCACGTAAATATGTTCATTAAACTTAGTTAGATAATTTTTATTTTCTAAAATATGAAGACTTGTGTCTATTAGCCAGTAGGTCAGATTCAAATTATTTGAATTATTATCAGAAGTAAATCCCCACGCTGTAAATGTTTTTGAATCTTTTGCACCAAGATAAAATATGGTACCATTATAGTCAATTATTTGTAATGAATCGACCAAACGATTTTTTTTAAATTTAAAAATAGTAGGAACTCTATAATCAATATCGTAATATGTTGACAAAAATAATTGGTCATTTTCGCAGTCAAGTAAAAAGGTAGGATACTCATCTGCTTCGGTGTAAATACGTTTGAAATAAAAATTGTTTTGTGCAAAAATGATATTACAACTAATGATCATCCATAAAACAAGTAATATTTTCATATTCATTTTTTATTTTAAATTATTATTTAAAAAGTATTAGACTGGATTATCACCAATCTAATACTTTTATTATGTTCAATTAGTTAGTGCTAGGTGAATGAGGAATACCATAAGTAAAATTCCCTCTATGTAAAATTGTTGTAGGTATCGAGGTTATTATATCTCCCCATAAGTTAATAGTAATAA
This sequence comes from Bacteroidales bacterium, assembly GCA_013314715.1. Classification (NCBI taxonomy): domain Bacteria; kingdom Pseudomonadati; phylum Bacteroidota; class Bacteroidia; order Bacteroidales; species Bacteroidales bacterium. The sequence goes on from JABUFC010000098.1 coordinate 1,548, forward strand.
TTCTTTTTCCTACTGGTCTTGGACCGCCTGAGGTTGTGTATGTGTTCATAACAGTAGTAGTTCCATTAGTATAAAAACTCATTTCGGCTGAACTTAATTGAGTGTGATACAATGGAGCACCTTCATAGTTATAAAACATAAGGTAGTAGTAGTAATTAACATAAGGTCCTGTCCAATTAGTATTAATACAACAGGGGTAAGTAAGAGGATTAACATCTTCTACTGTTTCCACATTAGTATAATAACCTCCGTTTGGTAGTGCAGCCATATTGGAATTAATATAATTTTTTATTTGTGTTGCAGCTGTTGTAAAATGTACATCTTTTGCAATATTAGTATCATCGTTAGAAATCATAAAATATACTTTTGCTTTAAAATAATTAGTAGTTTGTATTGGCTTTACATCTATAACTACCAAATGCTGATTTGAATTTTTTAATAATGATTGTATTTTTGAAGCCGCTTGATTATAAGCTTCAGACACATTAGTAAAACTTAGAGTTCCATCGTTAACAGGCATCTCAATAAACAATGAATCCTGACTTACTAAACCTTGCGGCAAACCAGTTCTGCAATAATTATAATTCAATGCTGCTTCAATATTCCAAATCGCATCGTTTACGGTCATAGGTTCGCCCTGCTTTTGCTGTAGCGATTGGTTAAATGCTTTTATGCGTGCTTCAACCGCTTTGTCATCGTGAGGGTTAAAAACACTGTTAGTTGGCATTTCCTTGTCTTTTTTGCAGGCCGTTATCATAATTCCTCCTGCCAAAAGTAATAAAAATAATTTTTTCATGTGTAATTATTTTTTAAATTATATACTAAGGTTACATGGAATACGCCATTCGAACAAATAGTGATGTTTGTTTGTGTGTAAATT
>JABUFC010000099.1 GCA_013314715.1 Bacteroidales bacterium
AAAGTTCAAAGTTTTCTATTTTTAATGTAAGAAAATGGGTGGCGGGGTTAGGGGTTATAATGCACTTATTTAAATTATTTGGATTTACGCCTGTATATGTATGATGACTTATACGTTTACCATAAAAACGTTTTGAAACAAATATCCAATTAGTTGCAGGACCAATCCCATTATCCATGACTATTCTAATGCTATCACCACTATAGAATTTTAAGGCGCAATTAGGATACTGATGATTGCAATAATAATATTCAGTTTGAAAAAGACCATAAACGTTAATATTATTATTATAACCATAAATAGAACAATATATGGTATCAATACTGTTGACGTAAAGTGTATCATTTGTGATTATCCAGGGATCTGAGGCAGGATTAGCATACCAATACTGACCTGCATAGGTTCCTATCAAAGAATCGGGAGGAGGAGTTTGGCTAAATCCTTTTAAAGAAAAAAGGAAAATGAACATTAAAAGATTTTTTCTCATAGTATATATTTTTTAGTTATTGTTAAGTTTATTAAGAAAAGATGATGGTGGAGGTGTAGGATTCTCATCACCTTTGGCAGATTCATTAATTTTTCTTTGACAATAAATATTGTTACAATTAGTAACATTAAATAAAACATTGCTTTGATTGTCAACATAAGTTCCTTCATTTAATAAAATATAATTTTGACTCCAAAAAGTTTGATTGCTTTGATTGGTAATATTTACATTTGTTCCCATTGTAATAGATTTATGTAATTTATTAGGATAAATTGTCGGATTAAATGAAGTTAAATTTATATCTGTATTACAATCTTTTTTTAATTGCCATACTTTTACATAATCTATTTCAAAAATATACGGAAAATGAGTACTGTCTGCACCAAGGGTATCAAAAGCAGTACAATAATTATCAGTTGGAGTATAATTTCCACCGTTGTTAATTATTATAGCCATATTATGAATTAAATCAGGATGATTATAAGAAACCCACCTTAATATTCCATCATAATAGTATTCTATAGATTGGGACGTCCAATTAATAGCAGCCGTATGAAAACTATCGGGAGTAAAAAAACAATGTGTATTTTGAGGTCCCCATATGTCTTGATGTCGTGTAGTTAAGTCGGTGTCAACTTCCCAATACATATTACCTGCTGCAAAACAATAATTATTGTTAGCATTGATTTCAAAAACATCAATTTCACTCCAATAAGGATTACCCCCACTATAAAGCCAAAAAGTACCACTATGCCCCCTCATAGACTTTGGGGAAGGAGGTAAAGGAGGTAATTTGAAACGAATCTCAAAATAACCGTACCGAAAATTAAATTTTGAATATAGCATGGCAGTTGTAAAATTAAAAGGTAAAGTGTCCCAGTGCCAACAAGTATTTGGTCCTCCATAATTATCACAGTAGTTTAATGCATTACAATTAGAAAAAGACGGGGGATTACACTTAAGCCAGCGCCAACATTGCCCATCATAGCTTTCTTTCTTAGTTATTAGTTTTAACGTTCCATTACTTACTTTACAATTAGTTGTGTCTAAATTTCCGTTTGCATCTCTAACTTTTATAGCTGCCATAGGATGAAATACCGTAGTATCATGACAAAATGTATGGTAATTTGTGTCTTGGTGCCATGGAAAAGTTTTAAGCCAAAGTGTTGAATCCAGTCGATTGCCATTAAAATCATCAGAAAACACTAACTCATAAGCAGGATCGTCCGGTGGTAATTGTGCTTTTATGTTTGTACTAATAAACATACAAACAAAGATAAAAAAGTATATGATAAAAACCAATTTTTTCATAGTTGTAGTTTTTATTCGGTTAATATCATGCGTTTGGTATCCATTTCCTTGCCATCAATTATAAGACTATATAAATACATACCAGGTTGCATTTCGCCGCCGTTTATTTCGGTTGAGCCTTCTTTTTTGTTGCTTATGGGGTATGTTTTTAAGAGTTTACCCTGCATGTCGAATATCATGAGCGATGCCGAGGTGGTGTTTTCGGGTATGTAATAGCGTATAGTGGTTTTGGTGCTGAAGGGGTTGGGTGTATTTTGCATTAAGTAGGCATTTTTACTGCTTTCGCTACTACTACCTTTGTTTATTATCATGTCTTTAGTTTTTCCCATTTCGCAGCAATTTGCTAATTCGACTTTTAGTGTATTTATTTTTTCTTCCTGCTCTTTATTGATTTGCAGTTGTTCCTGAAAAGCTTTAACTAAGTATGGAATAATACTTATATGAGACCTTTGCAAAACTCTTTTTTAGTCATGGCTATTATTCTCATGTAATTGAAAAGAAATTGAAAATAAGATTGATTTTTTTACGATTACTGTTGTTTTATTCTAATTTTGCTAAGGTCTTGATTTATATTTGCAATATGTTTGTACGAATTATAACATCACTGAATTCGCTCCCAAAAAGCT
>JABUFC010000100.1 GCA_013314715.1 Bacteroidales bacterium
ACGAGACGAAATACACCAATCGAATAAAGAGTAAGGCCTATTTGTAATGGATAATTTCATATTCGGTTTATGGTTATTGGTACTCATAGCTATTTCCTAGCTATTTCTTTTAATTTTTACAAAATTACCAATTTAAAAACACATTTAAAATCTTATTCACATTTTAATATATACTTAAAAAATATAAGTATATAAATTATTAATTTTTATTTTTTTGTTCTAATACTTTTTTATCAATATCAGGCTTTTTCTCTGCTTCATATTTTTGAACAGGTACATGTTTTGTTTTTTCGATAAACTCAAAATGAGCTTTTACCTTTTCTCTCCATTGAATGGGGATAGATGGGTCGTTTGGATCGGGATATAAAGCAGGATCGGTATATGCTTCGGGAGTGTCTTTTAAGCGTAAATTTTCATAGCCTTTACGTTTAGCTAATAAACGCCAGTCGAACTCAGCATTGCTTGTTCCGTTATTATTTTCAACCACTTCGAAATAATGGTCGTGCTTAACTATGTGAACATTATTAGGTATTTCGTCTATCATCTGAATAAACACCTTATAAGGATTATCGTTATTGATGGTAATTGTCTCAAGGAATAGAGGATCTATATCAATTCTAGCTCTACCATTAACTAATCTAGCAGTACCATAATCTTCAAAATAATTTTCGGGCGATTCAAGGCAATACAAGGCTTTTGGACCTTGTGAAGTTCTCATTACACAACTTTTTGTACCACTTCCCGCTAAACCTCCTGAGTAATAAACTGCATTACCTGATGTTGTTGTTGGGTTATATGCATAAACTCCATACCATTCACCTTGAAAATAGCCTCCATAGCCATATAAATCATGTGTATTATTTGAAATTCCGACTACAGCTTTAAAATCAACTGCTTTAGAAGTACCATCTCCTACTTGCCCTTGCACCCCAACATTTGTGTAACTCGTCAAATCGGTATTGATACCTAATACTCCATAGCCCCCCACAACCGATGTTTGTCCGGTTACGCCGGTAGTACCTGTGCCCAGCATACCTAAACTTTGAAATGATGAAAAACATGAAACCAAATTACCCACACTATTGGTATAATAGCCAGCAACTCCGGCTGATTGATTACCCGTTTGAGATGTTCTTCCAAGTGTTCCAATACAAAAAGAAGCACTCCCAGCTGGTGCAGCTTGCCAACCATAAACCCCTTGTTGTCCGTTAGCGGATGAACCCGTAGCAATAACTTCGCCGATAACACCAACAACCGGCCATGAACTATTTGTACCCGAAGTGCCTCCAAGTCCTATTCCTCTTATACCTGCATCACATTTAGAAACACCGGTAAATCCATTAAATAAACTACCATAAGCATAACCTCCTGTATAAGTTATGTTATCTGCTGAAGTTATTGAAGCATCATTACCTGCATCAATAAATGGGAATTGATCGCCCGAGAAAGATGGAACATATGTTGATGATACTCCTGAGCGATGCATTATTAAACCAACATCACCGCCTGCCATAAAAGATCCTTTTACATTAGATCCATCATAATAAAAAGCCCATGTTTGACCAGCATCATATACTCTAGCATTACCATTATAAAGTGGACGTATATAAGACTCATTTGTTGGTCTTATCCACCATTCAACATTACCTGGAACTGTAGGAGGTTGTGCAAAAGGCGTCCATGTGCCTCCGCTATGTTTATATTCTAAGGTTCCTCCATTATCTCTAAAACCATAGCCAGAGGCATCAAAAGTCGTATTAAAATTGATATATCTGCTTGAGCCACTTAAAGCAATTCCAGTGCTATGAATACTTAATTGCCGTCCGTTTGTTGTTGTAGCAAAAATTAAGCGGTCATTTGCTTCTAACATTATACGAGCATCATAATCGCTTGAATTATCGTTCGAAAAATCAATATAAGGTGTTCCGGCACCATCACTTTCACGCATTTCCATGTATGCAATCCCATTCCCATCGTTTCCGAAACACACATTCCCGTTGGTAGTTAAGCCAAAGCGTCCCACTCCAACTACATCGAGTTTTGTTCCTGGTGAAGCAGTGCCAATACCTACATTGGTACCATTATCATATATTTGACTACAAGTAAGCGTAGTTGAAGTAGAGGTTTTAGGTATATAATTAGCGGTAGCACAACTTGCTGTCACTCCTGTATTGGTAACGGTAAAATTCGGATATGAACCAGTTACCGAGATTCCTGTTCCAGAACCAATACTTACTGTTTGATCGGGTGCCGTATTTGAAATGGTATTGCCAACAATACTTATTCCAGTACCTGCAACATAACGCCCTAATAATTGCCAAGCTGAACCATCGTAATAATAATACCCCGGAGTATTATCGGTTTGATAAATTAATAA